>NZ_JAOQJI010000039.1:0-36643 GCF_025567125.1 Phocaeicola fibrisolvens
ACAAATCGAATTTCAAAAATGTCAAAGACCGATATGGTTCAAGTGAACCGAATTTATTTAACTTTTAACCTTGTCCATTTTTAGTGGACAGTAGTGATCCGAAATATTGGATTAGCATCAAATTCAATGAGGACATGCCCGACAAGGAGATAAAGCGTCTGGTCCGCCAGTCTTATGAGATTGTCCATACACATAACTGACTTTTCACACAACCTCTCCTTTGTACAAGAATTCTATCTTAAAGGTATTTTCGAAAACGCCTCAATGAATTGCATCTACTGACGAAGCATTTTCTATGTTTCTCTGCCCGAAACCGTACGTTTCTCACACGGGAAACATACGGTTCCGGAAGCAGAAACATACGTTTCCCGCGTGAGAGACATAAAAAATTCAAGCATACTTTCTCATTGGTGCCAGTGCGTTTTCAAATCCACACAAGAAGAAAAAATATGGACATCAGAGAATGCACTTGCGCATCACAAAATTCGTCAGCATCAATTTATTGGCTCTGCACTTCTGAGATTTAACCACCTTATACCCCTTTCGTTCAAAAAACGGTCGAGCGGTCAGACTTACTTCCGATGTTATTTCAGTGACTCCATACGCAACGGCCATCTTTTCCACTTCTTCAAGCAACTGAGTAGCAACTCCTTTTCCCTGCATGTCTTTATGCACAAACATAGAATGCAAATACCCTTTCTTATTCATAGAAGAGAATCCCGCCATTCTGTCTCGTTCATCAAATGCTCCGATATAGCAATTTTGCGACAAAAGATCTTTCCAATGTGCTACATCATCACCACAAGATGCCCAGTCCATAACCTCTTCATTCGTATAATCTCTCAAATTCACATTGAGTACGGTAGAACGAAACATTTGCTGCATTTCGGATATATCTCCTTCAACAAGCGGACGAATCTTGTATCTCGGTTTTAACCATCTAATCGCTTTACAGGAACCACACCGACAAGTAAAATTCCGACCAATGTTGGAATGTTGTCCGACTGTGCCCAGCATCCGAGTAAATAGATCTTTCACCATAACAAACTCCTCCTCTGTTTCCTTTATAACCTCAAATCCAAGTTTTAAATACATACGGACAGCGTAATTAGCCTTTTGAACAGAAAGAGAGACATAATGATAACCTTTACTTTCAAGCAGGTTCAGCATCTCCTTCATCAACCGACTGCCCAACCCTCGGTTCCGATATGCTTTATATAAGGAAATGGAAAGCGAAGGGGTATTCTCATCCACATGACCATAATCCTTCATGATACGTGTCCACACTGCCCCAACCACCTTGCCATCCTGCTCAACTACCAAGCAACAATCATCTTTTTTCTTGCCAAAATCCTCCACATACAGCCTCAACTCGGGCAAATCCACCACATCCCTCGACGGAGGTTCAACTCCTTCGGGAATAAAAATCGCTTCATAAAGAAAATCCCTCAGCAAATGGATTTCCTCTGGATACAAAGGACGAATCATATAGTCTGCTACACTTTCCATGGAATCAATTATTCGTTTTTTCCCAGTCCTTTTTCGTCAACAAAGTAAAATGTTCTATCCGTACATCACCTAATGGAGAAAGTTTGCACTCTTCTGTATGATGAAACTTAAATCCACATTTATCCATTACTCGACGCGATTTGGTGTTTCCATCATAATAACCACACCACACTCGTCGTATATCCAACTCCTCAAAGCAACGACTCAGTAGACGATTGACAGCCTCAGGAATCAGACCGTTACCCCAATAAGGAACTCCAATCCAATAACCAATTTCTGCATCCCCTTCCTGCATGTCGGCACTATGTATACCGTCTCCAAACATAATGCCCACACTGCCAACAGGCTCATTAGTTTCCTTCAACACTACCGCATAAGTTTCCGGAGCCGAAAGAATATCACGTATCACTTCCCTACTATTTTCTACAGACGTGTGTGGTGGCCAGCCGGCAATCGGTCCTACAGCTGGATCCTTGGCATATTTATAGAGCGAAGGTGCATCTGCCTCACGCCATGGCCTGAGAATCAATCTTTCTGTTTCCATAATTATGTGTGTTTTTTATACATTACAAGATTAGCCATCATCTTTTTCAAATTGGCTTCATTTTCCTCATCCGAAATAGAAGGGTCTTTCATAAAACGACTACAAGGTAAATCCGGACATCCCCCACAGTTTTCCCGCTTCTTTTCCTTGCAGCATTTCCAGATAGGGCATACGGTATCGCCCGTGTATTGAAGCCAGTGTACCTTGCCTTTTATCTTTTTGCATCCTTTACATTCTTTCGGAAATGACGGACACTCCACACACCGTGCCCCACACGGGGAAGGATAAAAGAAATCATCTTTCCAGTACCACCATTTGCATTTCTCCCTATCAGGATTTTCCGTATTAACAGAATATTCCAAAGCCCGATACAGATAAAGCTGACAACGATCTATCGTACACCCACGCAAACGACATTCTTCCTCGTATAAATTCTCCGCATTCTTTCTTCTCAGCGATTCGACAGAGGTATATCCCATTGCCATCAAATCTTGCTCAGTCTGTGAACCTACGTTGGGGATTTTTCGTAAAGAAGAATTCTCCTGACTTATCATCGTTTGCTTCATCAATGCCGCCACCACCTTCAGGGCATTTCTCTTGGCTGCCACAATACTTGGTGTCATTTCGTATTCCAGCATATCCAGACAGACTTTCAGTTCATTGGCCAGTTCCGGAACAAAGCGGCACATCTTTGCAGCCAATTTTATCATCATCGAACGACTGCTGTCTGCTTCCTTCTTATCGACTGCATGGATAAGACAAAAATCAAACAAGTCTGTCCGGAAATTCCTATCAGTCACCAAATCCAGCAAAATAGACAGCACAAGCCCCCGGCGTATTTTTAAATTGGACGCCATTACCCGGTCTGTAATCTCATCATAAAAAGGAGAGAGATAGAGCCTTTTGTCTTCTCCCGACAAATGAGCGAGTATCCATGCCGCATTGGAAGCCGACCGTGCCTCTTCTGCATGAAGCATAAGATGACAAACCTTACGGATGCCTTCCTCGTCATCATGCAGCTCACGGGAGAGGGCCATCACCTGCCATTTGGAGAGCCTGCTTTGCAATTGTTCCATTTCTTTTTCGTGTTTTTCTTATTACGGCAAAGCTAAAAAATAAGCATCAGAATAACAAATGAAAGATTTCCCCAAATTCCTAAACTCATTTTTTATTCAAAAAATATGCATTCCCGCAAGTTTTTATTATCTTCGCCACCCAAAACTAACTAACCTGACTAACCTATGTCTATTTTCTCACATTACATAAACCGACTTATACGATTTTTGGGAGCATGGATGCTGCCCTTGTGCATGCTTTTCGCATGTACACCCTCCCGACATGAAACATCCTCTCCACAAACAGCCGAAACGAATCCTTACACTGACAGTCTGTTGCAGTTCAAGATTTACCTTGAACAAATCCGCATCAGCCGCTTCAAAGCAGATACCCTGGAAGAGGCACGCACTTTGGGAGAGGCGGAAAGAATGGCCCGGTTCTTGAACGACTCGGCCTCGTATGCCGATTTGTGGCAGGAAAAGGCATTGTTCTATTTGCCTAAAAATCCCGAAACCGCAAAGACTTATTTCCGGAAGGCCCTTGCCTACATGTCCTCCGGAACAACTGCTTCCACCGTGCAGAACGAACTGTATCTTTCGCGTATTTACCAGCAACAGAAGCAGACGGACAGTGCCTTTCATTATATCAACGAGGCCATCCACAAAAATCTGTCGGAAGCACAGACTCCTGTCTTACATACGCAAAAAGGATACATCTTTGCCTCGCTTCTGAAAGCTGATTCGGCAACCCATTATATCTTGCCTTCTTTGCAGGGCCTGACCTTGAAACAACGTACGGAGGCCTATCGCCGCCTGTTTGAAATGTATGGAAACCTACGAGATGGGAAACGGGAAAACGCCTACATGCGGAAGTACATCCTGTCGCACGACTCGCTGAGCACGGAACGGAAGGAAATGGTCATCGGAAAAATACAAGACATGCAGGAATACAAGCTGCAACGTGAACGAGCCAACAAGGCCGAAATGGAAACGGCTCACCACAAGCTGATTTTCTACCGGATGGCGGTGGCACTGGGACTTGTGATTCTGGTTCTGTTACTATTGCTCCACCGTATCCGTACGCACAAGCAGAAGCTGGCCGAAGAACTCAAGGAAAGCCTGTGGTTGCGGATGGAAGAGAGTCTGAAACGGAAAGAGGCAGAAGTGGCACTGGCTCACGAGCAGGAACGGCTGAAGCAACAGGAAATCGACCGGCTGCACAAGAGTGTGGAATATTACCGGCAACTGAATGCCATTACCCTTCCCTCGCTCCTGCGGAAAAAGAACTCACAGGGAGCGCTTCACCTGACGGAAGATGAATGGGATATCATCCAGCAAAACACGGATACCTGCTTTGACAGGTTCACCATCCGGCTGAAGGAACACTGTCCCCAGCTCACGGAAGAGGAACTCCGTTTCTGCTGCCTGGTGAAAATGGATCTTCCGCTTTCACTGCTGTCCGAAATCTACCACATTGCCAAGGGAAGTATCTCGCGCCGGAAAATGCGCCTAAAAGAGAAAATGCGCATCGAAAACTGCAGTTTTGATGAGTTCATTGCGGGATTTTAAAGACGATGTACATCATGTAATCTATCAAACATCTATTTATCAGAGATTTACAAACAGGCTGTGTACATCAGATTTTGCTGGAAATTAGCGTCATTCACTCTATCTTTGCAACCGTAAATCTATTTTAAACGTGCGACTTATGAAAGTATAACCCTAGTTTCTATCCCAAACTCTACAGGTGTATGGACTCCTCACTACTATGAAGAAAATCACAACTTCTCGTGTGGAGCCTTATCTTCTCAGCTGAAAACTTCCGTGTTACGGAAGAAGAAAGCTTGATAATCTCTCTGGGATACACCTTCTCTAACCTTGACCCTTACTCTCTGGCATCCGGGAAACGGTTTTCGATGGAAAACGACTTAATCTCGGGAAAAAACGCCCATTTTTTCATTCACTCTCGATCGGGATAGGCTGGCGGTTTTAAGAACTGGGTCGGATTAACGTCCGGCCCAGTTTTTTATTCTACTCATGGCTTCCTGGCAGTCTTCGCGTTTACCGAAAGCAGTCAGACGCAAAAAGCCTTCTCCGCTCGGTCCGAAGCCTACGCCTGGAGTACCTACTACATTCACTTCGTGAAGCAACATATCGAAGAAACTCCATGAATCCAAGCCTTCGGGTGCTTTCACCCAAATATAAGGAGCATTGACACCTCCATAGAGGGTAAATCCGGCACCCTGCAGACCTTCACGCATCAGGCGCGCATTCTCCATATAGTATTCTATGGTTTCCTTGATTTCTGCCTGTCCTTCGGGAGTGTAGATGGCCTCGGCACCCCGCTGGGTAATGTAGCTGGTTCCGTTGAACTTCGTACACTGGCGACGGTTCCATAAATGGTTCAGTGCTACCTCTTCGCCAGAGGTGGTCATAGCCTTTACCTCTTCCGGTACCACGGTATAACCGCAACGCACACCCGTAAATCCGGCTGTCTTCGAGAAACTGCGGAATTCTACGGCACACGAACGGGCTCCTTCAATCTCATAAATAGAATGAGGCACATCGGCTTCGTGAATGTAAGCTTCGTACGCTGCATCATATAAAATCAGTGCCTTGTGTTCCAATGCATATTCCACCCACTTCTGCAATTCGGCCTTGGTCAGTGTGGTTCCCGTCGGATTGTTCGGATAGCACAGGTAAATCATGTCTACCGGTTCAGTGGGAAGAGACGGCACAAAATGATTCTCTGCCGTACAGGGCAAATAGGTCAAGTTGTTCCACTGGCCATTGGCCTGCAGGTCACCTGCGCGTCCAGCCATGACATTGCTGTCAATATATACCGGATACACCGGATCGGTCACAGCTACTTTGTTGCCTGTGCCGAGAATATCGCCGAAGTTACCCGTATCGCTTTTGGCACCGTCGCTTACAAAGATTTCCGTCGGACGCAATTCGATGCCTCTCGGCTGATAATCATGAGTCAGGATAGCCTGAATCAGGAAATCATATCCCTGTTCGGGGCCGTATCCATGGAAGGTAGCAGCACTGGCCATTTCATCCACTGCATGGTGCATGGCCTTGATGGCAGCTGGGGGCAGCGGACGAGTCACGTCGCCAATTCCCAGACGAATCAGTGCGGCCTCCGGATGGGCGGTTTTAAACGCATTTACTTTTTGGGCTACGCTCGAAAACAGATAATTTCCGGGCAGTTTAATGAAGTTTTCGTTAACTTGTATCATGTGATGTTTTGTCTTACTCTTTTAATTCTATTGTTCCATCAAATACTTTGACCGCAGGTCCGGTCATATACAAATGATTTCCCTCTCCTTTCCAGTCGACTGTTAATTTGCCTCCGTCCATACAGATGGTGGCATGGTCACCACATCTGCCGGTGAAAGCCGCCGCTACCGCAGTGGCACAAGCACCTGTGCCGCAGGCTTGTGTGATGCCGGAGCCTCTCTCCCACACCCGCATGCGGATGGTTTCCTTGTCCAGCACTTGGGCAAATTCCACATTCACCCGGTCGGGGAACAGCGGATGATGCTCAAGCACCGGTCCCACTGCCGGCAAATCCACCTCTTCCATCTTGTCCACGAAGATGACCAGATGCGGATTTCCCATGGATACGGCAATCCCTTTCTGGTAAGGATATGATTCCCCCAAGTCCACCGGATGAATATCGGCTGGAATGCCCATATCTACCCGCACGCTCTCCACTTTTCCTTCATTGACCTGCAGATGCAGTTCCTTGATACCGGAAAGCGTATCCAAAAGGATGTCCGTCTTTGTAGTCAGTCCGTATTCGTATAAATATTTTCCGATGCAGCGGCTGGCATTCCCGCACATCATGGCTTCCGAACCATCGGCATTGAAAATGCGCATGCTGAAATCGGCTTTGTCTGAAGCCCCAATCAGCACAAGTCCGTCACTGCCTATCCCCGTATGGGGACGGCTCCACTCAATTGATTTTTCTTCGGGGTTCGTCAACGGGTATTTCATCGTATTCACATAGATGTAATCATTACCCAGGCCGTGCATCTTTGTAAATTCTATCTTCATATATAATCGCTACTTAGTTTTTGTATCCTTCTTCGTGTACATCGGCCACCGCACGTCCACTCGGCTCATTGACATTTGCGAAAGCCTTGTCCCATGCCAATGCTTCTGCCGTTGAGCAGGCTACACTCGGCACACTGGGCACACTCTTGGCCGCACTGTCGCTCGGGAAATGTTCCTCGAAGATGGAACGGTAATAATACTCTTCCTTGTTACGCGGCGGATTGATGGGGAAACGTTCGGCAGCATGGGCCATCTGTTCGTCGGATACCTCTTTGGAAGTAAATTCCTTCAGCGTATCAATCCAGCTGTATCCCACTCCGTCACTGAACTGTTCCTTCTGACGCCATGCCACGCTCTCGGGCAGCATGTCGGAAAAGGCCTCGCGCACAATCTTTTTCTCGATGGTCTTTCCCGGACACATCTTGGCTTTTGGATTCAGGCGCATGGCAATATCCAGAAATTCCTTGTCCAAGAAAGGCACACGCCCTTCTACTCCCCAAGCAGCCAATGCCTTGTTGGCCCGCAAACAGTCGTACAGGTAAAGTTTAGACAGTTTGCGCACGGTCTCTTCGTGGAAAGCACGCGCATCGGGAGCCTTGTGGAAATAAAGGTAGCCACCGAAAATCTCATCGGCTCCTTCCCCACTGAGCACCATCTTGATACCCATACTCTTGATGACACGCGCCAAGAGGTACATCGGAGTAGATGCACGGACAGTTGTCACATCGTAGGTTTCAATGTAATAAATCACATCGCGAAGGGCATCGAGTCCTTCCTGAATGGTATAATGAATTTCGTGGTGTACCGTACCGATGTAATCGGCCACTTCACGTGCCTTGGCCAAGTCGGGCGCTCCTTCCAGTCCGATGGCGAATGAATGAAGCTGGGGCCACCAGGCGGCCATTTTCCCGTCCGTTTCCACACGACGGGCCGCATAACGTTTGGCAATGGCAGAAATCACCGAGCTGTCCAAACCTCCTGAAAGCAACACACCGTAGGGCACATCACTCATCAGCTGTCCGCGAACCGCCTTTTCCAGTCCCTCGCGCAGGGCACTTACCGAAGCCGGTGCATCGGCCACTGCGTCATAGCTGGTCCAGTCGCGCTTGTACCAACGTACCATCTTGCCTTCCTTGCTGGAATAATAATGTCCCGGCAAGAAGGGTTCATAGCGTTCGCAGAATCCTTCCAGTGCTTTCAGCTCACTGGCGCAATATACCTTTCCGTCACTGTCATAGCCGATGTAAAGTGGAATCACGCCAATCGGATCGCGGGCAATAAGAAACTCATCTTTTTCTGCATCATAGAGTACGAAGGCAAAAATGCCGTTCAGCTCTTCCAGAAAATGGATGCCGTAGTCCCGATACAGTGCCAAAATCACTTCACAGTCACTGCCGGTCTGGAACTCGTACTTCCCGGCATATTTCTTACGGATGTCGCGGTGGTTATAAATTTCACCGTTGACAGCCAATATCTGTTTCTTGTCGGGTGAATACAAGGGTTGTCCCCCACTTTCCGGGTCCACAATCGACAAACGTTCATGGGCCAGAATAGCTGACCCTCCACAATAAATTCCACTCCAATCGGGTCCGCGATGACGAATCTTCCGGGCCATGGCCAAAGCCTTGCTCCGTAATTCAGGAGTTTGCTCTTTTATATTTAAAATAGCTGCAATGCCACACATAATCGTAAAGTTGTATTTATATTTTGTATGAAAATCTATTATTTCCGGCTCAGATATGCATCAATGTCGGCAGCTGCCTTACGTCCGCCTGCAATGCATTTCACTACCAGACTGGCTCCGGTAGCGGCATCACCTGCCACGAATACATTGGCCGGGAATTCCGGCTGTTCCGGACGGAGGAAGCCCATGGCCAGCAACACCAAGTCGGCTTTCAGCACTTCCTTCTTTCCGGTAGGTTTCATCACCGGACGTTCTCCTTCTGCTCCCGGAATCCATTCTACTTCTTCCACTTCCACTCCGCAGACTTTGCCATCCTTCTCCAGGAAACGGTTGGAAGTCAGGCTCCAGCGACGTACACAGCCTTCTTCATGGCTGCTGCTTGTCTTGAGCACGATGGGCCACTGCGGCCACGGAGTTTTCGGATTATAGCCTACCGGCGGTTTGGGCATGATTTCAATCTGCGTCACGCTAAGCGCTCCCTGACGGTTACTTGTACCGATACAGTCGCTTCCCGTATCTCCACCTCCGATAACCAGCACATTCTTTCCTTTGGCAGTAATGCGTTCTTCCTTCGGAATCTGCTGTCCGGCCAGCACACGATTCTGCTGTGCCAGCATTTCCATGGCAAAATGGATGCCTTTCAAATCACGGCCCGGGATATTCAAGTCACGTGCCTGCGGTGTACCCGTACAAACGCAATAAGCATCAAAACCTTCAGGCAGATGAGTGACATCAATATCCGTATTCACTTTGAACGTAATGCCTTCGGCTTCCATCACCGCAATACGACGGTCGATGACCGACTTGCTAAGCTTGAAGTTCGGAATACCGAAACGCAACAGTCCACCCACATATTCCAGTTTTTCGAATACCGTGACGGTGTATCCCCTCTTATTCAACTGGTTGGCTGCAGTCAGTCCGGCAGGACCAGAGCCGATGACGGCTACCGATTTCCCGTTCCGCTTGTACTGGCGAGGCTGCACATAACCTTCACGGAAGGCGGCTTCAATCACTGCGGCCTCATCCTCACGGATAGTGACCGGCGCATCCATACTCAGTTTCAATACACAACTTTTTTCGCACAATGCCGGACAGATACGTCCGGTGAACTCCGGAAAGTCATTGGTTTCGGAGAGTATTTCATAAGCTTCTTTCCATTTTCCCTTGTACATGGCATCCTGAAACTCAGGAGGACGATTGCTAACCGGACAAGCCCAGTGGCAGAAAGGCACTCCGCAATCCATACACCGCGATGCCTGCAACTTTCGCTCACTTGTGTTCAACGTCTGTTCCACCTCACTGAAGTCTCTGATACGATCGTGTATCGGACGATATCCGGCTTCTTGTCTGGGAACGGTCAGAAATGCTTTTGGATTTCCCATATATCTAGTTTTTTACTGTTCAACAATTAATCAATAATCACGCTGTACTTCTGCAATTTTCTGCTGCAATTTGCGCATCTGCTCTTCGGCCAGTACCTTCTTGTATTCAATCGGAGTCACCTGAATGAATTCTTCCACGTAATGGCCCCAGTTGTCCAGCATCGTACGAGCCAGCTGAGAACCTGTGTACAAATAATGCTGACGAACCAGTTCATGCAGTTCCTTACGGGCTGTGGCATCTTCCAGCAAGGACAGTTCCACCATCTCCATGTTGCAGAAATAGTCGAAGTTGCGGTCTTTGTCCCATACGTAAGCCACACCGCCACTCATACCTGCAGCGAAGTTGCGTCCGGTCTTGCCCAAAACAACCACACGTCCGCCGGTCATGTATTCACAGCAGTGGTCGCCCACTCCTTCTACCACGGCAATGGCACCGGAATTACGTACGGCAAAACGTTCGCCCACGCATCCGTTGATGTATACCTCACCGCTGGTAGCACCATACAACAGCGTATTACCTGCAATCACATTGTTTTCGGCCAAGAAATTGCTTCTTACCGGAGGCTGTACGGAAATGTGTCCACCACTCAAGCCCTTACCCAGATAGTCGTTGGCCTCTCCTTCCAGCTTGAAGCTGACACCGTGTGGCAGGAAGGCACCGAAACTCTGTCCGGCCGAACCCTTGAACTTCACCTGAATAGTCTGTGCAGGTAATCCAGCCTGACCATACTTGGCTGCTACTGCTCCTGAAAGCATGGCTCCCACCGAACGGTCTGTATTGGCTATGGCATATTCCAACGATACCTCCTTGCGGTTATCCAACGCTTCACGTGCGGCAGCCAGCATGCTGACATCTTTCACGTTTTCTATCTCATGACGCTGTTCGGTCACATTATGCAGAGCGGCTCCGTTGTCTACCTTATGCAACAGTTTGCTGAAATCCAGCAACGAAGCTTTTTCGTTGGTAGTCGGACGTATCTCAATCAAGTCTGTACGACCTACAATGTCTTCCAGGCGAGAGAATCCCATTTCTGCCAGGTATTCGCGTACTTCCTGTGCCAGGAAACGGAAGAAGTTGACTACATAACGGTAATGGCCACGGAAGTGTGCCCGCAACTGCGGATCCTGTGTAGCTACTCCCACCGGACAAGTATTGGCATGACACTTACGCATCATCACACAACCCAATACAATCAGTACAGAGGTTCCGAATCCGAATTCTTCTGCCCCCAGCAAAGCCATGCTGATGATGTCGCGTCCGGTCTTCAACTGACCGTCGGTCTGCAAACGTACCTGACCACGGAGTCCGTTGAGCACCAGTGTCTGCTGTGTCTCGCTCAAACCGATTTCCGGAGAGATACCTGCGTAACGCATAGAAGAGGCAGGAGAAGCTCCCGTACCGCCTTCCGCTCCGGAGATGACAATCAAATCGGCCTTGGCTTTTGCCACACCGGCTGCAATGGTACCGATACCACTCTCGGCCACCAGTTTCACACTGATTTTGGCCTTCGGATTCACGTTCTTCAAATCGAAAATCAGCTGAGCCAAATCTTCGATAGAATAGATATCGTGATGAGGGGGAGGTGAAATCAGTGAGATGCCCGGAATTGAATGACGGGTCTTGGCAATCACCTCGTTTACCTTGAAGCCCGGCAACTGTCCGCCTTCACCCGGTTTGGCACCCTGAGCTACCTTAATCTGAATTTCCTGGGCATTTACCAAATATTCAGTCGTGACACCGAAACGTCCGGAAGCCACCTGCTTGGTCTTACTGCACAAAGAGATGCCGTCGTAGGTTTCATGGAAACGATCGGAGTCCTCTCCTCCTTCACCCGTATTACTACGTGTGTTGAGCTTGTTCATGGCCAAAGCCATGGCTTCGTGTGCTTCCTTGCTGATAGAACCAAATGACATGGCTCCTGTCACAAAGTGTTTCACGATTTCTTCCACGGGTTCTACATCGTCCAATGGAATCGGGTTACGACGGAAAGTGAAGAAGTCGCGCAGGAAAATCGGACTTTCCTTCTCGTCTACCCGACGGGTATATTCTTTAAACTTGGCATAGCTCCCCAAGCGAGTAGCCAACTGCAAGGCACTGATGGTTTCCGGATTCCACGCATGTTTCTCACCGTCTTTTCGGTAAGAGAACTGTCCGATGTAAGGCAGCAAATCGCTCACCTCTTCTTCATCGAAACCTGCATCATGGAATGCCTTGTAATCTTTGGCAATGCTTTCCAGTCCCACACCTCCGATTGAAGAGGAAGGTGTACCGAAATAAGTGGAAAGTATTTCACTGCCCAGACCTACAGCCTCGAAAATCTTGGCTCCACGGTAAGAACGTATCGTACTGATACCCATCTTACTCATCACCTTGTAAAGTCCCTTGCAAACGGCCTTGATATAATTTTTCTCTGCTGTTTCATAGTTCAACTGCACATCGCCCTTCTTCACCATGTCATCCAGAATGGCAAATACCATATAAGGATTGATGGCACTGGCTCCGTATCCCAGCAACAAGGCTGCATGCATTACCTCACGAATTTCACCACTTTCAACAATCAACGCGGTCTGTACACGTTTCTGTACGGAAATCAGGTGATGATGTACGGCACTCACCGCCAACAGGGAAGGAATGGCTGCGTGCTCCTTATCGATTGCACGGTCGGAAAGAATGACGTAATTTACGCCTTCATCTACGGCCGCCTCTGCTTTCTTGCACAATTCGTTCAATGCCTCACGCAGTCCTTCGGCGCCCTTTGAAGCCTCGAACAGCATCGGGAGCTTCACGGTATTAAAGCCTTTGTAACGGATGTTACACAAAATATCCAGTTGGGTATTGTTCAGAATAGGATGTGGCAGACGCACCATCTTACAGTGCGACTCGCTCGGCAACAAAATATTCGTACCTACCGCACCGATATATTCCGTCAATGACATCACCAGTTCCTCACGTATCGGGTCGATAGGCGGATTAGTGACTTGTGCAAACTGCTGACGGAAATAATTGAACAGCACCTGCGGTTTGTCGGACAATACAGCCAACGGTGTATCGTTACCCATGGAAGCGGTCGGCTCTGCTCCGTTCATACACATCGGAGTCAGCGTACGCTCTATATCTTCACGTGTAAAGCCAAAGGCACGCAACCGACGCGGATAATCGGGAACGGAATTCGAAATCTTACGACCACTACGCAACGTATCCAGCTCAATCCGGTTGGTAGAAAGCCACTGACGATAAGGTTTGGCTGTCGCCAACTGATCTTTCAGTTCGCCATCATAGTAGATACGACCTTCCTGGGTATCGACCAACAAGATTTTACCCGGCTGAAGACGACCTTTTTCCTTGATGGCTTCCGGCTCGAAGTTGATGACACCCGCCTCACTGGCTACCACCATCATATCGTTTTTCGTAATCAGGTAGCGGGCCGGACGCAAACCGTTACGGTCCAGCATACCTCCGGCATAACGTCCATCGCTGAACAACAAGGCTGCCGGGCCATCCCACGGTTCCATCAAAATAGAGTGGTATTCATAAAATGCCTTCAAGTCTTCACTGATAGGGTTCTTGTCGTTGAACGATTCAGGTACCAGCATGGCCATGGCATGAGGCAGGCTCAATCCGGACATGACGAAGAATTCCAGCACATTGTCGAGCGAAGCACTGTCGCTCATTCCCGGCTGAATAATCGGGCCTATTTTTTTCACATCGCCCAGCAACGGAGTGGAAAGCACACTTTCACGCGCTTCCATCCATCCGCGGTTTCCACGAATGGTATTGATTTCCCCATTGTGTGCCAACAAACGGAACGGCTGCGCCAGGCTCCATGTAGGGAATGTATTCGTACTAAAACGAGAATGCACGATTGCCAACCCACTGGTAAAGTAAGGCTGTGTAAGGTCTTGAAAATATTCACGCACCTGCACAGAAGAAAGCATACCTTTATATATAATGTTCTTGCTCGACAAAGAAACGATGTAAAAGTCTTTGTGATGCACACGACGTTCAATCTTTTTACGCACAATATATAAGGTACGTTCAAAGTTTTCCAAATCGGTAGCTCCCGTGATGAATACCTGTTTGATGTCCGGTTCGGTCTCCAGCGCACTTTTTCCCAAAATGGAAGAATTTACCGGGACAGACCGCAAATGCATCAATGACAAGCCTTCGCGCTCTACCTCTTCTATCATAATGCTCAGGATGGCTTCCTGTTCTTTCACATCTTTCGGAAGGAAAACCAGTCCTGTACCGTACTTTCCCTTCTCGGGGACCGGAATACCTTGCAGCAGAATAAACTCATGCGGAATCTGCAACATAATGCCCGCACCGTCACCCGTCTTATTATCAGCGCCTTCTGCACCACGATGTTTCATATTCTCCAGCACTTTCAAGGCAGCATCCACCAAATCATGCGATTTATTACCATGGATGTCTACAATCATTCCCACACCGCAAGCATCGTGTTCGTACTCCGGATGATAAAGGCCGGAAGAAGCCGGACGACTTTCTACAGCTTCTGCTTTTTCTTTCTTCATAAAATCTCCTGCTATCCTCATTTTGTCTTTCTTATTTAACACCTAGTTCTCTATTTTTCATTCTAATTGTCGACAAAAATAAGAATATTACTTCCAATATGACACATTTGAACAATATTTCCTGACAATATTTTCCATACCTTTCGCCAACGGTTTCACTTTCTCAATATTTAACTGCTATAAATTTTAATATGTAATATATTTTACAGGTTTTATTATAATTAGAAACATACAAAGAGAACAAATCTATTTTTTACAACAGACACATCACGGGTTCTAAGAATTGTCTGTTATTTTGTAGACAAATCTTTTAGTCGACTGAAATTATAAATAAATGGAAACATTAAAACATGAATGCGGAGTAGCCCTTATTCGGCTGTTAAAACCGCTGGAATATTATCAGGAGAAATACGGAACATGGATGTACGGCTTGAACAAGCTCTACTTATTAATGGAAAAACAACACAACCGCGGACAAGAAGCAGCCGGTCTGGCTTGTGTGAAACTGCAAGCCAATCCTGGAGAGGAATACATGTTCCGTGAAAGAGGACTCGGAGCTGGAGCCATCACCGAAATCTTCAACAATGTGCACCAACAATACAAGGATTTAACAGAAGAACAGCTTCATGATGCAGAATTCGCCAAAAAATGCCTGCCCTTTGCCGGCGAACTCTACATGGGACATCTTCGCTATTCCACGACAGGAAAAAGCGGTATCTCGTATGTACACCCCTTCCTTCGCCGCAACAACTGGCGCGCCAAGAACCTAGCTCTGTGCGGCAATTTCAATCTGACCAATGTAGACGAAATCTTTGCCGACATCACGGAAGCAGGACAACATCCGCGAAAATATGCCGATACATATATTATGCTGGAACAAGTGGGACACCGACTCGACAGAGAAGTGGAACGCCTGTATAACCAATGCAAGGAAGAAGGACTGAAAGGCATGGACATCACACATGCCATCGAAGACCGGATAGACTTGACCAACGTACTGAAAACCTCCTCTCCCAAATGGGACGGTGGATACGTAATCTGTGGAATGACAGGAAGCGGAGAAGCTTTTGCCGTACGCGACCCATGGGGCATCCGTCCGGCATTCTGGTATCAGGACGACGAAATTATGGTGCTGGCTTCCGAACGTCCGGTCATCCAGACTGTATTGAATATTCCAGTCGAAAGCATTCACGAACTGATGCCGGGACAGGCTCTTCTGGTCAACAAAAAAGGACAGCTCCGACTGGCACAAATCAACAAGCCGGGCATTCCGAAACCTTGCTCGTTCGAACGTATTTATTTCAGCCGTGGAAGTGACGTTGACATTTACCGGGAACGTAAGAAACTGGGAGAAATGCTGACAGAGCCCATTCTTTCAGCTGTAGACCACGACATTGCACACACTGTTTTCTCGTTTATTCCCAACACGGCCGAAGTAGCTTTCTACGGCATGCTGCAAGGATTGGACAACTACCTGAACCAACAGAAAATAAAAGAAATAGAAGCGCTCGGTCATCAACCGGACCATCA
The DNA here is from genome assembly GCF_025567125.1 of Phocaeicola fibrisolvens. Lineage (NCBI taxonomy): Bacteria > Pseudomonadati > Bacteroidota > Bacteroidia > Bacteroidales > Bacteroidaceae > Phocaeicola > Phocaeicola fibrisolvens. The sequence goes on from NZ_JAOQJI010000039.1 coordinate 16,300, forward strand.
GGAATTGGAAAAAATCCTGTCACAACGCATCCGAAGTGAAAAAGTAGCCATAAAAGACATCAAGTTGCGTACGTTCATCGCTGAAGGCAACACGCGAAATGACCTGGCAGCCCATGTATATGACATCACGTATGGCAGCCTTGTTCCGCGTCAGGACAATCTTGTCATCATTGACGACAGCATCGTCCGAGGTACGACCTTGAAACAAAGTATCATCGGTATTCTGGACCGTCTGCAACCGAAAAAGATCGTCATCGTATCTTCTTCTCCCCAAGTGCGCTATCCAGACTATTACGGCATTGACATGGCCAGCATGGAGCAGTTCATCGCTTTCAAGGCTGCCATCGCGCTGCTGGAAGAACGCGACATGCAACATGTCATTGAATACACTTACAGAAAATCAAAAGAACAGCTGAATCTGCCGAAAGAGAAAATGCACAATTACGTGAAAGAAATTTACGCTCCTTTCACTGATGAAGAGATTTCGGAAAAGATTGTGGAACTGCTGACACCCGCTGGTACACATGCAAAAGTGCAAATCGTATATCAGACCCTGGAGGGACTTCACAAAGCTTGTCCTGCTCATCCGGGCGACTGGTACTTCAGCGGAGACTATCCCACTCCGGGTGGCACCCGACAGGTAAACATGGCTTTCGTTCACTGGGTGGAAGAAAACTATCAGTTCTAATCAAAGCTTCTTTTATGCATTGATTTGCCACAATAAGGCAAGATACTCCCAAACTCTTTCGTCGTTTACTCCAGGCCTCTGGTAAAACGGCGAAAGAGTTTTTTTATCCCTCAACTCCCCCAAAGTTTTACCTGAAAACCGATTGTATCCTCTCAAAAAAACATGAGAGAAAAACGTTTTTTTGACAACTCCAGTTTGCAATATAATGAAGTATTCGTATATTTGCAGCGTAGAAACAGAATTCATGGAAGCATTTTACAGAACACACAGCTATTTGGTGGAACATACCAATGCCCCTGTCCGCCGTGACCTTATGGATGAGATTGACTGGAACGACCGACTGATAGGTATCAAGGGAACAAGGGGAGTAGGAAAAACCACCTTTCTTTTACAATATGCAAAAGAAAAATTCGGGACAAACCGTTCCTGCCTGTTCGTAAACATGAATAATTTCTATTTTTCCAAATACAGTCTGGTAGATTTCGCTGGAGAGTTTGTGAAACGGGGAGGAAAAGTCCTGCTCATCGATCAGGTCTTTAAACTTCCAGACTGGAGTCACGATTTGCGTACGTGTTATGAACAGTATCCGCAACTCAAGATTGTATTTACCGGTTCTTCCGTCATGCGACTGAAAGACGAAAATCCGGAATTGAACGGAATCGTCAAATCCTACAACCTGAGAGGATTTTCTTTTCGCGAATTTCTGAACCTGCAGACGGGGAATCATTTTTCTTCCTATACCCTGGAGGAAATCCTGCACAACCACGAGCACATCGTGAAAACCATTTTGCCTCACATCAATCCGCTCAACTATTTCCAGGACTACATTCATCATGGTTTCTACCCCTTCTTCCTGGAGAAAAGGAACTTCTCGGAGAATCTGCTGAAAACCATGAACATGATGATTGAAGTAGATATTCTATTGATTAAACAAATTGAACTGAAATATCTGTCCAAAATCAAAAAATTACTATATTTGCTAGCAGTAGACGGACCGGTTGCACCGAATGTCAGCCAACTGGCCAGCGAGATACAAACCTCGCGTGCTACGGTCATGAACTACATTAAATACCTGGCAGATTCGAGACTCATCAACATGGTTTACCCCAAAGGGGAAAACTTCCCCAAAAAGCCGGCTAAAATCATGATGCACAACACGAACCTGATGTACAGTATCTATCCGGTAAAGGTAGAAGAGCAGGATGTACTGGAAACTTTCTTTGTCAACACGCTGTGGAAAGACCATAAAGTGAACAAAGGAGAAAAAGGTACCTCTTTTTTGGTTGACAATACACTCCACTTCCGGATTTGTGCAGAAGGATGCAAATGCAAGAGCAACCCGAACATTTATTATGCCATGCACAAAATGGAAATAGGACACGGCGACCAGATACCCTTGTGGCTATTTGGCTTTTTATACTGATAACAACATGATTGTATTACTCAATATTTAATTAGTAATTGTATGACTAAACAAAAAAAATTCATCACTTGTGATGGTAACGAAGCTGCTGCTCATATTTCGTACATGTTTACGGAAGTAGCTGCTATCTACCCTATCACTCCGTCATCTACAATGGCTGAACATGTAGATGAATGGGCTGCCGCAGGTCGTAAAAACATCTTCGGCGAAACTGTATTGGTTCAGGAAATGCAATCTGAAGGTGGTGCTGCCGGTGCAGTACACGGTTCTCTTCAGGCTGGTGCATTGACAACTACTTATACTGCTTCTCAGGGTCTTCTGCTGATGATCCCTAATATGTACAAAATCGCAGGTGAATTCTTGCCCTGCGTATTCCATGTTTCTGCACGTACACTGGCTTCTCACGCACTGTGTATCTTCGGTGACCACCAAGATGTGATGTCTTGCCGCCAGACTGGCTTCGCTATGCTGTGCGAAGGTTCTGTACAGGAAGTTATGGATTTGGCCGGTGTAGCTCACTTGTCTACAATTAAATCACGTGTACCGTTCGTTAACTTCTTCGACGGTTTCCGTACTTCTCACGAAATCCAGAAGATTGAAAAACTGGACAACGAAGACTTGGCTCCGCTTATCGACCAGAAAGCTTTGGCTGAATTCCGTGAACGCGCACTTAGCCCTAACAAACCGGTTGCTCGCGGTATGGCTGAAAACCCGGATCACTTCTTCCAGCACAGAGAATCAGGCAATCCGTTCTATGATGCAGTTCCTGCAATCGTAGAAGAATATATGAATGAAATCAACAAGATTACAGGACGTAACTACGGTCTGTTCGACTATTATGGTGCAGAAGATGCAGAAAACATCATCATCGCCATGGGTTCTGTAACAGAAGCTACTCGTGAAGCTATCGACTACCTGACTGCTCAGGGCAAGAAAGTGGGTTTGGTGGCTGTTCACTTGTATCGTCCGTTCTCAGCTAAGCACTTCCTGGCTAAGGTGCCTAAGACTGTAAAACGTATCGCTGTACTTGACCGTACAAAAGAACCGGGTGCAAACGGCGAACCGTTGTATCTGGATGTAAAAGACGTATTCTACGGACAGGAAAACGCTCCGTTGATCGTAGGCGGCCGTTACGGTCTGGGTTCAAAGGATACTACTCCGGCTCAGATTCTGTCAGTATACGAAAACCTGGAACTCCCGATGCCGAAAGACCACTTCACTATCGGTATTGTGGATGACGTGACTTTCACTTCTCTGCCTCAGAAAGAAGAAATCGCTCTCGGTGCAGAAGGCGTATTCGAAGCTAAGTTCTATGGTTTGGGTGCTGATGGTACTGTAGGTGCTAACAAGAACTCTGTAAAAATCATCGGTGACAACACTGATAAATACTGCCAGGCTTACTTCTCTTACGACTCTAAGAAATCTGGTGGTTTCACTTGCTCTCACCTGCGTTTCGGTAATCACCCGATTCACTCTACTTACCTGGTAACTACTCCGAACTTCGTTGCTTGCCACGTTCAGGCTTACCTGCACATGTACGATGTAACTCGTGGTCTGCGCAAGAACGGTACTTTCCTGTTGAACACTATCTGGGAAGGTGAAGAACTGGCTAAGAACCTGCCGAACAAGGTGAAGAAATATTTCGCAGAAAACAACATCACTGTTTACTATATCAACGCTACTCAGATTGCTCAGGAAATCGGTTTGGGCAACCGTACCAACACTATCCTGCAGTCTGCATTCTTCCGTATCACAGGCGTTATCCCTGTAGACTTGGCGGTTGAACAGATGAAGAAATTCATCGTGAAGTCTTACGGTAAGAAGGGTGAAGACGTAGTCAACAAGAACTATGCTGCCGTTGACCGTGGTGGTGAATACAAACAGCTGACTGTAGACCCGGCTTGGGCTAACCTGGAAGTAGAAGGCGCTGCTGCCAACAACGATCCTGCATTCATCAACGAAGTAGTTCGTCCGATCAACGCTCAGGATGGTGACTTGCTGCCGGTATCTGCATTCAAGGGCATCGAAGACGGTACATGGCATCAGGGAACAGCTAAATACGAAAAACGTGGTGTAGCTGCATTCGTTCCAGAATGGAATCCTGAAAACTGTATCCAGTGTAACAAGTGTGCATACGTTTGTCCTCACGCTGCTATCCGTCCGTTCGTTCTCGATGCAGAAGAACAGAAGGGTGCAAACTTCCCGATGTTGAAGGCTGTCGGCAAACAGTTCGACGGTATGACATTCCGCGTACAGGTAGATGTACTCGACTGTCTGGGTTGCGGTAACTGTGCCGATGTATGTCCGGGTAACCCGAAGAAGGGTGGCAAGGCTTTGACAATGAAACATCTGGAAAGCCAGCTGCCTGAAGCTGCCAATTGGACTTACTGTGCTGAAAACGTGAAGTCTAAACAGCACTTGGTAGACATCAAAGCTAACGTGAAGAACTCTCAGTTCGCTACTCCGTTGTTCGAGTTCTCAGGAGCTTGCTCTGGTTGTGGTGAAACTCCGTACGTGAAACTGATTTCTCAGTTGTTCGGTGACCGTGAAATGGTAGCCAACGCTACGGGATGTTCTTCTATCTACTCTGGTTCTGTTCCTTCAACTCCGTACACTACCAACGAAAAGGGTCAGGGTCCTGCTTGGGCTAACTCATTGTTCGAAGACTTCTGCGAATTCGGTTTGGGTATGGAATTGGCTAACAAGAAGCTGCGTAACCGCATCGAAGACGCGATGAAAGCTGCAATCGCTGCTGAAGGTACTCCGGCTGAATACAAGGAAGCATTCCAGGAATGGATTGATGGTCGCAACGATGCAGACAAGAGTAAAGCTGCAGCTGAAAAGATCATCCCGATGGTAGAAGCTGCAAAAGATAAATGTGGCTACTGCGCTACTATCGCTGAATTCAAAGACTACCTGATCAAACGTTCACAGTGGATTATCGGTGGTGATGGTGCTTCTTACGATATCGGTTACGGAGGTTTGGATCACGTCATCGCTTCTGGCGAAGATGTAAACATCCTCGTACTGGATACAGAAGTTTACTCTAACACAGGTGGTCAGTCTTCTAAGGCTACTCCGCTGGGTGCTATCGCTAAATTTGCTGCTTCTGGTAAGCGTGTACGTAAGAAAGACCTGGGTCTGATTGCCACTACTTACGGTTATGTATACGTAGCTCAGATTGCAATGGGTGCTGACCAGGCTCAGACTTTGAAAGCTATCCGCGAAGCTGAAGCATATCCTGGACCGTCATTGGTTATCGCATACGCTCCATGTATCAACCACGGTTTGAAAGCCGGTATGGGTAAATCTCAGGCTGAAGAAGCTAAGGCTGTAGAATGTGGTTACTGGCACTTGTGGCGTTTCAACCCGACATTGGAAGACGAAGGTAAGAACCCGTTCTCACTCGACTCTAAAGAACCGGCTTGGGACAAATTCCAGGATTACCTGAAGGGCGAAGTTCGTTTTGCATCTGTAATGAAACAGTATCCGTCTGAAGCAGCTGACTTGTTCGACGCTTGCGAGAAGATGGCTAAGAAACGTTACGATTCATACAAACGTATGGCTGCAATGGACTGGAGCGAAGAAAAAGCTGAATAAATTATAATCTTGCTTTTTTAATAATAGAAAAGACGGCTGCCTGCATAAGGTGGCCGTTCTTTTTTTAATCCTCCTGCCACAGAAAATGTTTTTAACTAAAAAAGGAATCAGACAATAACAAATATTCCTTAAGTTTGCTGAAAGAATTCACATTAACAAACAAAGTATTTATGAGATATTTAATTGTATCCGACATACATGGCTCATTACCAGCATTGGAACAAGTATTGGCCTTTTACAAGGAACACCATTACGACATGCTCTGCATTTTGGGAGATATTCTGAATTACGGTCCCCGCAACGGACTACCGGAAGGACTGAACCCCAAAGCAATTGCAGAAAAATTGAACGAGATGGCCTCCGAAATCATTGCCATACGCGGCAATTGCGATTCAGAAGTTGACCAGATGCTGCTGGATTTTCCTATCCTGTCGGATTATGCACTGATTGTGGATGAAGGAAAGAAACTGTTCCTTACTCACGGACACATTTATAACGAAGAAAAACGCCCCAAAGGCAAACAAGACATTCTGTTCTACGGACATACACACTTGTGGAAACTTGAACAGACAAACGAAGGTATTGTGTGCAATACAGGCTCCATCACCTTCCCTAAGGGTGGAAACGTACCCACGTTTGCAACCTATGCCAACGGCAAAATCACCCTCCACCACCTGAATGGAGAAATTCTAAAAGAACTGACTGCTTGAAAAAAGCATAAGAAAAAGGCTGCCCTCAATCGTAATTCAACCTCACTATACACTACGATTCAGGAGCAGCCTTTATTTTTCGACTTATAAAAGTAATAGATATAGAACTTTGATTAATTTTCAGAGGATGCACTCGGCTTTCCACCCAACGGGAGAGAAATGCCGACAAAACCATTCACAGTCTTTGAATTGCGTCCCAAGAACATATAGTCAGTACCGACAAACAACGGTCCAAGTTTCACAGCTACTCCTATTGATTTTCCAGAAGCCAAAATTGGAGAATAACTAATGGCCGCATTCAACCAGTTTGCCGGACGCAACGTAGCAGAGAAGGTAAGTTCATTCAATGTCTTAGGCTCTACAAAACGTGCCGTATACATTGCTCCCACACTCAACTTATTATTGAGCAAACCATATTCGCCAGCTATCAGGACAGTGGAATACAAACGGGTCTTATTCTTCACATTCTCAGTTGAACCCTTCTTGAAGTCGAAACGTTCCACAGACAAGAAGTCACCTCCAATGTATCTGTCGTAGTTATTCTCATCAATGGTCACATTCTCATTGCCTGTCGCAGTAGCTACTGTTGTTTCACTTTCTTTCCAGTTCAAGAACCCTAAATCAAGCACAGAAGCAGATACCGTCAAGTTATCCCATATTTTATAGCTTGCACCCAAATCGATACCAAAACCGGTTCCAGAGATACCCATGTCTTCCAGCTTCATGTCGAATTTATTAATCTTGCCATCTTCATTGAAAGTCATACCGCCACCTTTCAAAGTAGTAAGCACATTGGCATCTGCGGTATAAGAGTATCCTTTTCCATACCAGTCAGACGGAGATACTTCACCACCTGTCGCATTCAGGTTTGGCAAATCCAAATCTACATTAAACTTATTAATATTTACCTCTGCACGAGCCAATCCCAACAACACTTTCACACGGGCACCGACAGTCAATTTTTCTGTGATACGACGAGAATATCCCAATCCTACTTCCGCATAAGCTTTCACATTGACCGACTGATTCGACAAATCATAGTTTGCAGTTGTACCAGCCATGTCTTCAAGAGCAAATCCTTTCATGTTACGCATCATAGAGAACATATCCTTCGCCAGTGAAGCGCCGATATCCGTACGCAATCCAACATTGAAAGTCCAGAAGCCTTTACCTCTATACCAACCGAATGACAAGATATCCGTATTCAAGTTTACGTTCAGACGGTTATCAGACTGCAAAAGTTTGTCAAAAAGTTTATCATTGGAATACAAGCTGTTTTTTGAGTCCAGCACATCAATAATATCACTTGTTCCCAGTACATTAGAAGAAGCTGATACATTCAGAGAACCAATCACTGGAATATTAAAATACCCCCTTGTAGGCTGCAAACCCGGGTTCAATTGCAAACGTGCACTTGTGCCTTCCATAAAATAAGAAGAACGCAAATATTGAGCCTGTGCAGTTCCCCCCAATACAAACATGCCTCCCAACAGAAGCAAAACTTTACATCCAAATCTTTTCATACTATCTTGCTTTATTAAATTTAATGCAAAAATAAGAATCTTTATATTACATAAAAAGCAAGAAGCACTACACGATACACTAAAACGAGAAAATTTACGACTAAGACATAAGATTTCGTGACTAAGCAGACAAAAAATAGTGAAATTATAATTGGCAGAAACGCTCCATCATCTCTTTCCGGTACTTTTTGGACACTAAAAGTTCTTCTACATTGTTAAATGGAGGATACATGATACATTGTCCCCCCTGTACCATGAGTAAGTAGTTCATATTAATGATATACGACTGGTGAATCTGCACAAAAGCCGGATCGTAAGCGCACAAGTTTTCCGCCCTCGTATTCCGCTTCAAGGGAATAAAAGAACCATTTGTCAAAGCCACCTCCCATATTTTCCGGTCGGACACATACCGGAAATAACCGATATCCGACACCCGAAGAACCCGCAAGTCTCCCATCGGAGTCACGACCATAAAAGACTTTTCACCGCCTCGATTCATGTCAGACAGGAAGTTATTCGAATCCTTTTCTCCGTCTGCCGTCTGCAACCGCTCCAAAGCCACAGCCAATTCTTGGGGATCCACCGGCTTCAAAAGAAAATCAAAGGCATAATTCCGCAGCGCATCTATCAGATACTTATTGTATGCCGTATAGAAAATAATATGCATATTCCAATTCTGCATTTCATGCACCTTGATTGCCACATCCATCCCCAGCATATCCGGAAGCTCCACATCCAGAAACAACAAGTCGGGATGCTCCTTCTCAATCAAACGGATTCCTGCCTTTCCATTCCGGGCCACCCCTTCCACTGAAATCCACTGATATTTCTTCAGCTCAAAACAAAGATTATCAATAGCTGTTTCTTCGTCATCTACGATGACGGCTCTGATCTTATCACTCATGGTTTCCTAGTTTTCTTTAATTGATACGAATAATTCAGAGGAACGATAAAGCGTACCTCACATCCCATTTCCTTTCTTTCGCCAATGGGAACATTACTGATTTTCATGACAATGGGACGTGAATTATACATATTCAGCAACTGGATAGTCTGCGTAATCACCTTCATTCCAGTTCCTGTTCCATGATTGACACTCGTGGCACGGTATCCTCCTCCATTGTCACAAACGACCATTTCCACCTGGTCGGCTAACCGACGTACCCGTATGTATAACAGACGAAAACCTTCCTTCAGCCTCAATCCATGCTTGATGGCGTTTTCCACAGGAATCTGCAATAACATAGAAGGCACCTGTATACTTTTCAAATCAATCCCTTCATCCAAATCCAACTGATACTGAAAATCATCTCCTAATGATTTTTCCTCCAAGGCCACATACGTATTGACGAAATCCAGTTCATCGGCCAACGACACAGACAAACATTCCGTCAGTTCCAAGTTACGGCGAAGCAGCTTGGTCAAACCAATCAGGTTCTTGCTTTCCTCTTCATCTTTATGCAAATTCATTTCACGGTTCAATACATTGAAAATGAAATGTGGAGAAATCCGGTTACGCACATTTTCCAGACGCAAGGAAGTGATTGCCGTCTGCAAACGCCACTGTTCCCGGTCTCGCTGCCGTTTTCTGTACAATATAATCACCAGTGACACCGCAATCAACAAAAAAGCTCCTCCCACAATGGCATACAACCACTGATGCAAATGAAGCACCTGATTTTCTTTTTCCCGGATAGAAATCTCCTTTTTCATCAACGTGCTGTCTTGAGAATACTTCAACGCGATTTCGGCTGCACGCATCTTCACTTTCTCATTACGTATAGAGTCGTCTATCTCCCGGTTTCTTTCCAGGTAATAGTATGCATTTTTATAATCACCCACTTTTTCATAATAACGCTGCAGATAACGGTTGCGCACATGAATCATGTTCGGCTCCACATCCTTGTATTTCACGGCATGCTTCAAACGCTCTTTGGCCAGCGCCACATTTCCCTCTTTCAATGCCAGTTCCATGAGCTGCGTGTCAATACAATACAACGCCGTGGCATGGTGAATGGACGCAAAGAATCCCCGGCAATTCTCCAAATAATAAGAGGCCGAGTCTGTCTGATTCAACAAAAGGAAGACCTCTCCCAGATTAATCATCGTCAGGTTCCGTTCAAAAGTCATATCCGGATACTGGTTGACCACCGCCAGCGAACGACGGAAATACGTCAAGGCCGTTTCATAGTCTTGCCGGTAATAATAGGAATTTCCCCGGTTATTCAAATAAATATGCTTTTCAAAAGGACGCATTTCCTCATAATAACGGGAAGCCAAATCGTAGTAATAATCACATGCGGCAAAATCCCGCAACTCCATATTTACCTGTGCCAGACCATAGTAGGCTGGAAAGCGCTGAGCCTCAGGCATATTCAGAGAATCGGCAATCGACAAGGCACGGTTATACCACAATGAGCCCAAATCATAACGCCCCTGCTTCACATACGCGTCTGCCTGGTTCAGGCAAATATCCGGCAAAGACTCCCTTTTTCCTCCCCGACTGGCATATTCAAAAGCTTTCTGAAAACAACTGCAGGCCGAATCTACCTGCGAAGTACGCACATATATATTTCCACGGGCATTATAAGCAAAGGCATACAATGGATACACATGATTGTCCTCCTTGTTTCTTTCACAGAAAGAAAGCACTCTGTCCAAGTAAATAGAAGCTGAATCCAAATTAAAAGTCAGGAAACAGGTCCGCACCTTCAGCAAGAGCAAACGATAGTACATCACACTGTCCTTAAACGAAGGCATCACGCTGTCTATCGTCTGACTAACCTGCTCCGGAGAATCTGCTGAAATCTGCTCCAAATGCTGGTAAAACTTTTCAAAAGAGCCTGCGTCGCTTCGTGTACCCTTATTTGTGCATCCCACCACTACGGACAACATGAAAATACCAACCCAAATACCTGCTATATCATTTCGCCTAATATTTAATTTCATGTTTATACCTCTTTTTAATAGTGACAAAAATACGGAAAACTATCCATTACGACAAAAAAAGTTTAAATTTTTCGTATAAGCCATAAATAAAGTTTGACAACAATAGCGCCTATAGACTTCTTCTTGCCCAACCACCTGCAATTGTATTGTCCCACTATCTTACCCGCCGATTTAATTCTTACACCGAATCACCTACGATTTGAGGGGAAATGTGTACATTTGCAACTATAACAAGAAACTGAACACTCCATGAACGATCAAACTTCTTACGAACTGCCCGATTTGGGCCACTCCATGGGAGCCCATCTGGGCATCCAGTTCCTCGAAATGAAAGAAGGATATGTCAAAGCCCAGATGCCCGTAGACGAAAGGACTTGCCAGCCGTTCGGCATACTCAACGGCGGAGCCTCCCTGGCACTGGCTGAAATCGTAGCCGGACATGGCTCCATTCCGCTGTGCAGCCCCGGAGAAATGCCTTGCGGCATCCAGGTCAGTGCCAGCCATCTCAGCATGGTTCCCAAAGGAGAATCTGTCATCGCCACGGGACAGCTGATTCACCGGGGACGTACCACCCACCTGTGGAACGTAGATATTACCAACCAGGAAGGGAAACTGATTTCTACCGCACGCATCGTCAACCAAATAGTCAAGAAACGTCCATGAAAACACCGGAAACGATTTATCACCAGCTCATCGACTCGTTTACACAACGTGATGTCTGCTTTGCCTTGTATCGCCTTCCCTGGACCGACGAACCGATTCTCGTCATGCAGGAAGAAGGAGAACCCGTCAGCCTTGACCGTCTGGAAGAACTGAATCAGAAGAAAGGCTTCCTTCTGGCCCCGTTTCAGCTGACAACTTCCCGTCCGGCAGTACTCATTCGTCCGGCTATTGTCGCTCACGACTGGGAGGAAATCAAACTGGCCTTGCAAAAATGGATGGCACGTCATCCGCAACCTGCGAATTCATGCGTTCCTTTCCGTCAGGACAGACTGCCTGAGGCACAAGGTTCTTCTGAAAGAGACGAAAAAGAAATTTATACTGAAACATTCAGCCGCTTTATCCTGCCGCTGAAAGAAAAGCAGTTCCGCAAACTGGTGCTTTCCAGAAGTACGGTCCAGCCATTGCACGAAACGTTTTCTCCACTGGCTACGTTCATCCAAGCCTGCAACAGTTATCCGCGCATGATGATTTCCTTGTGCCACACTCCTTCCACCGGTACGTGGATAGGCAGTACGCCCGAAATCATCCTCAGCGGACACGAGAAGGAATGGCACACCGTGGCCCTGGCAGGCACCATGCCCATGCAGGGAGAAGTCATGCCCACGGAATGGAGCAAAAAGAACAAGGAAGAGCAAGCTTTTGTGGGAGAATATATCCGTAAGACCGTCAAGAAATTCGGCAGCAAGCTGACCGAAAAAGGGCCCTACACTGCCCGCGCCGGCCAGCTGGTACACTTAAAGACCGATTTTCACTTTACACTAAAGGACACAGACCATCTGGGCGATGTGCTGCAAGAACTGCATCCCACTCCCGCCGTCTGCGGACTCCCGAAGGAAGAAGCCTATCAGTTCATTCTGCAAACAGAGCCGCACGACCGTCTCTTCTATGCCGGCATCATCGGATGGATTGACCCGCAAGGCGATACCACCCTCTATGTCAATCTGCGCTGCATGCACGTGGAAGGAAATACAGCCACCCTTTATGCCGGAGGCGGTATCCTGCCCGACTCCACGGCCGATTCCGAATGGGAAGAAACGCAGCAGAAAATGAATACCATGCGAAATATCCTGTCAATCTAAAGTATCTAAAAGAATCATGTATACAGACAAAAAAAATATCCTGCAGCTCGTAGCCCTGCTGAAAGCTCACCGCATACAGAAGATTGTGTTATGCCCCGGAAGCCGGAACATTCCCATCGTACAAACCTTGGTCAACATTCCGGAGTTTACCTGCTATCCGGTGACGGATGAGCGTAGTGCGGGGTTCTTTGCCTTGGGACTGGCACTGAACGGAGGCCAACCAGCGGCAATCTGCTGCACATCGGGTACGGCCCTGCTGAATATTCACCCGGCCGTGGCCGAAGCCTTCTACCAGCAAATTCCTCTTGTAGTGATTTCGGCCGACCGCCCTGCGGCATGGATTGGCCAGATGGACGGGCAGACGCTTCCCCAGCCGGGAGTGTTCGGCAGCCTGGTCAAGAAATCGGTCGACTTGCCCGAAGTACAAACGGAAGAAGACGAATGGTACTGCAACCGCCTCATCAACGAGGCTCTCATGGAACTCGACCACCATGGAAAAGGCCCTGTACATATCAACGTGCCCATCAGTGAGCCCTTCTTCAAACTCCCGGTAACGGAACTTCCCGAAGCACGGGTCATTACCCGTTACCAAGGACTGAACGTGTACGACAAGGACTACCAGCCGCTCATCGACCGCCTGAACCGTTACCAGCGACGCATGGTGGTAGTGGGACAGATGAACCTGATTTACCTGTTCGACAAGAAATATACCAAGATGCTCTACAAGCATTTTGCCTGGTTCACCGAAAACATCAGCAACCAGACCATTCCGGGACAACCCATCCGCAACATTGAGCCGCTGCTCTGCTCCATGGATTTTGAGGCACAGCAGAAAATGCGTCCGGAACTGCTCATCACCTACGGGGGACACATCATCTCCAAACGGCTCAAGAAATTCCTTCGCCGCCATCCGCCGGTAGAACACTGGCACGTAGCTCCCGACGGACAAGTGGCCGACCTTTTCGGTTCTCTGACTACCGTCATCGAGATGGACCCGTTTGAGTTTTTGGAAAAGATTGCACCGATGATGGACAGCCGTACGCCGGAATACCCGCGCGCTTGGGAAGCCTTGTCCAAGCAGATTCCGCAGGCCGAATTTCCCTACTCCGAGATGAGTGCCATCGGAAAAGTCATCGGGCACCTGCCGACACCTTGCTCGCTCCACCTGGCCAACAGCTCGACGGTACGCTATGCCCAACTGTTCCCGCTCCCTCAGGAAGTGGAAGTTTTGTCCAACCGGGGTACCAACGGGATTGAAGGCTCCTTGTCCACGGCCCTTGGTTATGCCACGGCCTCCGATAAGCTCAATTTCATCTTTATCGGCGACCTGAGTTTCTTCTATGACATGAATGCCCTTTGGAACACCAACTACGGAAGCAACGTACGCATCCTCCTGCTCAACAACGAAGGAGGCGAAATCTTCCATGCCCTTCCGGGACTGGAGATGCAGGACAACAGCCGCCGTTTCATCACGGCCACGCACCGCACCTCGGCCAAAGCATGGGCCGAAGACCGCGGCTTCCACTACCTCTCCGCCCATAACGACGAGGAGCTGGACCAGGCCGTCGAGACATTCACCCAGCCTTCCATCACTTCACAACCGATGCTGCTGGAAGTGTTTACGGAAAAAGACAAGGACATTGAACACCTGAAAACGTATTATCACAACTTAAAATAACAAGCATTATGTCACAACCCAGAGAATGGAAAACCATCAAAGAATACCAGGATATCCTGTTTGATTTCTATCATGGTATTGCCAAAATTACCATCAACCGTCCGCGATACAGAAATGCATTCACCCCGACCACTACTTCCGAAATCAGCGATGCCCTGCTCATCTGCCGTGAGTGTCAGGACATCAACGTGGTGGTACTGACAGGCGCCGGCGACAAAGCCTTCTGCTCCGGCGGCGACATGCACGTGAAAGGGCACGGAGGTTATGTAGGTACCGACGGCGTACCCCGCCTGAACGTGCTCGACGTACAGAAACAAATCCGCTCCATCCCGAAACCGGTTATTGCCATGGTCAACGGATATGCCATCGGGGGCGGACATGTGCTCCACGTGGTCTGCGACCTGACCATCGCTTCCGAGAATGCCATCTTCGGACAGACAGGACCTCGTGTGGGCAGCTTTGATGCCGGCTTCGGTTCTTCTTACCTGGCCCGGATTGTGGGACAGAAAAAAGCCCGCGAAATCTGGTTCCTCTGCCGCCAGTATTCTGCCCAGGAAGCACTGGAAATGGGACTGGTGAACAAAGTGGTGCCTTTCGACCAGCTGGAAGATGAAGTGGTGGAATGGGCCGAAACCATGATGCAGCACAGCCCGCTGGCCCTGCGCATGATCAAGGCTGGACTCAATGCGGAACTGGACG
This sequence comes from Phocaeicola fibrisolvens, assembly GCF_025567125.1. Taxonomy (NCBI): domain Bacteria; kingdom Pseudomonadati; phylum Bacteroidota; class Bacteroidia; order Bacteroidales; family Bacteroidaceae; genus Phocaeicola; species Phocaeicola fibrisolvens. The sequence goes on from NZ_JAOQJI010000039.1 coordinate 31,372, forward strand.
GACAGGCTGGTATCCAAGAACTTGCCGGAGACGCCACCATGCTCTATTACATGACCGACGAAGCACAGGAAGGCGGAAAAGCATTCCTCGAAAAACGGAAACCCGACTGGAGCAAGTATCCTAAATTCCCCTGATTGATTCATCCCACAAATTTCTACCGGACAGAAAGCGAAACTTGCTTTTGCTTTCTGTCCGATTATTGTTTCATCCCTCACAGAATGTATCATGTATTCATTGAAAATATTTCCGCGTACCCTCCATTTCAAACAACCTGCCGGCACATCCCGCGGAGTGTACCACACCCGGCAAGTCTGGTATCTGCTGCTCACCGACACGGAAACCGGACAGTATGGTATAGGTGAATGTGCCCCTCTGCCTGCCCTGAGCTGTGACGACCTGCCCGACTACCCTCGTCTGCTGGCTGAAATCTGTGAAAAGACCGCAGCCGACGGGCACATCGACTACGAAGCACTCCGTCCCTATCCGTCCATCCTTTTCGGACTGGAAACGGCCTTTGCCCACCTGCAGGCCCATAGCCTGAGATTTTGGGACACTCCCTTCAGCCGAGGCACACAAGGTATTCCCATCAACGGACTCATCTGGATGGGCAATTTTGACGAGATGTACCGCCGTATTGAAGAAAAGATGAAAGCCGGATTCCGGTGCATCAAGGTAAAAATCGGAGCTATCGAATTTGAACGGGAACTGGAACTGCTGGCCCACATCCGCCGTCATTTTTCCGCTTCCGACATCGAACTCCGTGTAGATGCCAACGGGGCCTTCCGACCGGAAGATGCCCTGCGGAAACTGACACAACTGAACGAATTCCAGCTTCATTCCATCGAACAGCCCATACGGGCCGGACAATGGGAAGCGATGAAGACACTGTGCGCCGCCTCTCCCTTCCCCATCGCATTGGACGAGGAACTGATTGGCGTGAACGAAACCTGCCGGAAAAAAGAATTGCTGGATACCATCCGCCCGCAATACATCATCCTGAAACCGTCGCTCCACGGAGGCATCCGAGGGGCAGAAGAATGGATTTCACTGGCCCAGGAAAGGGGTATCGGCTACTGGGTGACTTCGGCGCTGGAATCGAACATCGGCCTGAACGCCATCGCCCAATGGTGTGCCACGCTTCACCCGACCATGCCACAGGGACTCGGTACCGGCCTGCTCTTTACCGACAACCTCGACTATCCGCTGCACATCGAGGGTGACTGCCTGTGGTTCCATCCGGAAGAAGAGACACCTGATTTTCTAACTTTCCTGAATCGTCCCTGACATGAGCCATCCTACCTTTATCACCGACATTGCCCGTCAGCACATCCGGATAGAAGGAGTGGACTATTCGGCTACAGAGGCCCGTGCCCGACAGGAAGGACGCCCCAGCCTCCTGCAGGAAACCTTCTATGCCCGATACGGAGCAGATAGTTTCCAGGCCTCCCTGGCCGATTTCCTAAGTGAATGGTTTGACGACCACGACACCGTACTGGTACACACTTCCGGTTCGACGGGAACACCCAAACCGCTGCGGGTAGAAAAACAACGCATGATGCAAAGCGCCATGCTGACAGTCAGTTTTCTGGAATTGACTCCCGGCGATACGGCCCTACTCTGCATGCCACTGAAATACATCGCCGGAAAGATGGTAGTGGTCCGTGCACTGATGGCCGGACTGAACTTGCTGCCAGTCACTCCCAGTGGACATCCGCTGGCACAGACAAGCACTGCTCCCGTTTTCGCTGCCATGATTCCCATGCAGGTATTCAACACCTTGCAAGTGGCCGAAGAAAAAGAACGCCTTCGGCAAATCCGTCACCTCATCATCGGCGGAGGAGCCATCGATGCGTCTTTGGGAAAGCAACTGCTGTCATTTCCACACGCCGTATGGAGCACGTATGGCATGACGGAAACCCTGTCGCACATTGCCTTGCGACGCCTCAACGGGCCGGAAGCCTCCGATTGGTACACACCTTTCCCACACGTCAGACTGTCTCTTTCAGCGGAAAATACCCTGACCATTCAGGCCCCGGCTGTCTGCCCGGACATCCTGACCACTAACGATATCTGTGAATTCAATGCACAAGGACAGTTCCGCATCTTGGGACGGAAAGACAACACGCTCAACACGGGAGGCGTCAAGGTACAGATTGAAGAGGTGGAAAATGCACTGAAATCCTTTCTGGCAACTCCTTTCCAAATATCTGCCGTCGCCGACCCTAAATTTGGGGAGCGCATCGTACTGCTGCTGGAAGACGAGCACGGCACCTGCCCGGAAACAGCCTTGAGGAAGGCATTCGATTCCCTTCCTCCCTACTGGCGACCCAAGCAAGTCTTCCGCATCCGGCAGTTGCCACAAACCGGAACCGGCAAGCCCGACCGGGCCACTGCCCGCAGGATGGCCGAAGAAATCGCAAGACAAAAGGAGAAATAAGAAGCAAACCACTTGTTTATGAGCATTTGATTTTTTAACTTTGTTAAATATTCAAATGCTCATTTTTTATTGGACAACAAACTATGGAAGAATACACCTTTCTTGCCCCTCTGCTGCTGACCATCGGAGGACTCATTATCGGGGCTATCCTGAAATCCTTGCTCAAGCACAGCCGACTTCCCTACACCGTCGGACTGTTCGCCATCGGAATCCTTGTCGGCGTACTGAACCGCACCGGAGTGTTCCAGTCGATGCCGGAACTGCACAGTGCCGTCAATTCTGTAGCCAACATCAATCCCGACCTGATTCTCTACCTGTTCCTGCCCATCCTGATTTTTGATGCGGCCTACGAACTCAACCTGCATATCTTCAAGAAGACCCTGGCCAACGCCACCCTGCTGGCTGCTCCGGGACTCGTCATCTGCATGCTGCTGACAGGAGCTTTCCTTATGGGTATCGCCACGTTTGTTCCCGGGCTCGAATCATGGACCTGGGCATTTGCCCTCATGTTCGGTGCCTTGATCAGTGCCACCGACCCGGTAGCCGTCGTGGCCCTGCTGCACGAGTTGAAAACCAGTAAACGTTTCTCCACCCTCGTAGATGCGGAATCCCTGCTGAACGACGGAACAGGCATCGTGTGCTTCATGCTCTTCTTCGGAGCCTACGTGTCGGGCGAAGCCAGCCATACCTCTCCGCTCGTCACTTTCATTCAGGAAGTGGGCATCAGTACCCTGCTGGGATTCTTTCTGGCACGCGTCGTCATCTGGTTCATCACCCGCATCAATTCAGAAGAGATGGTGCAGAACAGTGTCATCATCCTGGCCGCTTATCTCACGTTTATCCTCTCGCAATACTATCTCGGTGTGTCGGGCGTGATTGCCCTCGTAGCCTTCGGGCTGACCGTGACCTACGTGGGAAAACCGCGGCTGAAGCCTCAGGTGAACACCTTCATGGAACATTTCTGGGAACTGCTGACTTATATCGCCAATACGCTGATTTTTATTCTGGTGGGTATCGTGATTGCGGAAAAAGTGGACTTCTCCTGGAGTGCGCTCGGCATACTCCTACTCCTTTATGTCGCCCTCAACCTGATTCGCTTTGCCATGATTATGATGCTCTATCCGGTGATGAAACGGTTGGGATACGGACTGACCAAACGGGAATCGGTCATCCTCACCTGGGGCGGACTGCGAGGGGCACTGGCCATGACGCTGGCCCTGATGGTCTCCTATACCCCGGCCATTCCAGAGGATATCCGGAGTCAGGTGCTGTTCTTCACAGCCGGCATTGTGACCCTGACCTTGTGCATCAATGCCACGACCATGCGGGCACTGCTGAACCGACTGGGACTGACACACATTCCCTCGGCTCGTACCATGCTGGAATACCGTATTGAAAAATCGGTTCGCGAAAATTCCGAGAAATACCTGGAAAGCTTGAAGAAGAGAGACGCCTTGGAAGGGGCCAACTGGAACAAGGTGGAAAGCTACATGACCAGCCGCCCGCAGGAACCGGCCAAGAATCCGCAGAACCAGGCCATGCTTCCGGAAATCCGTCTGCGCGTGCTGGACAAGGAAAAGGCTGTCTGCCGTCAGATTTATGAAGAAGGGGTTATCTCGAAAGTGGTCTTCCTGCGACTGATGAACTCACTGGACGAACTGTATGACCACGACGGGAAGTATCCGCTGAACATGCGGCATTCCATCTTCAAGTTCTGCCAACGGACCGATGTGCTGAACAATCTGCGGGGACTTCCTTACCTCCAGAACTGGATGACCTTCTATTTCCGTGAACGCATCACGGTGGTCTATGATCTGGGGCGGGGATTCATCATCTTGCAGAAAGAAAGCCTGAAATTGCTGAACGACCTGACGTCGTCCGAATGGGTTACCAGTGAACAGCAACCCGTACTGGAAGTCTTACGCGCAGAGATTAACGACAACATCACCCGTATGGGAACCTTTATCGGCAACCTGGCGGAAAATTTCCCGAAGGCATACGGTCACGCACTGACCGTCAAGTCCATCCGTATGCTGCTGAGCAACGAACGCCGTACCGTGCGGCAGATGGTCAACAGCGGTATGTTGTCTGAAAAAGACGCAGAAAGACTGCTGAACGACATTGACGACCGCACGGACGAAATCAACTCCTTCAGCCACACCTTCACCGCATCTTTCCTGCGGTGGCTGTTCTTCATCAAGAAAAAGAAAATTTACCGCGTCTGAAAACAGTCTGCCTGTGCCCTTTCCTTACAGGGCACAGGTTCCTTGTCCGGCATAATCCTCACCCACTTCTCCCTGATACTCCGGATGCCGTTGCAGCCAAATGACGGCGTACGAGCAAGTGGCCACTGCCTTCAACCCTTTGCAACGGGCATAATCGTAGGCAGCTTTTACCAAGGCCGAGGCTATGCCTCTTCCTCCAATCGCTTCCGGCACAATGGTATGCCGTATGTCCAATCCTTCGTCGTGAATCTGATACGCCACATGGGCCCGGTGCCCTTCCAGTTCCACATAAAACTCCTGCCGGGATTCATCATGCTTGATTTCCATCGTTGTCTGTTTTTAATACCGATACAAGATAGAATTTTTCGGCCTGACAACCAAACAATCTCTGCAAATTTTGTCAAACGCCTTGGTCCACATACCTCGTCACGTTCGTGTCAAGGTCTCATCACGAACGTGTCAACCTCTCGTCACGAACGTGACGAGGTCTCCGCACGAACGAGTCGAGGAAAATTTCCCCTTACGTTCAGAGAAAACGCATCAATCTCCGATATTAAGGAAGTTAATTGTTTCCAGAATAAGTTTCTCCATGAAATTCTCATCCCATCCT
>NZ_JAOQJI010000004.1:0-174869 GCF_025567125.1 Phocaeicola fibrisolvens
CCTCTTCCCATTCCGAACAGAGAAGTTAAGCTTCGCCACGCCGATGGTACTGCGTACAAGTGGGAGAGTAGGTAGTCGCCGTTTTAGGGAAGCCCCGAGGCAGAAATGCTCCGGGGCTTTTTTTGTGCCCGTTCCCCGCACGCTAGCTCCGGAAATGCGGCCTTCCCCGTGGCGGAAGGAAACTCCGCTGGAGGTTCTCTGATGTGGATTCTTTTTTGGCTGGCATTAGATGCTCCCTGTATGTTTTGCAGACGCGATTTCTTAAAATAGGTAAACTCGTGTCTCTTCTATTCAGCTTCTAAACTTATATTATCTCCAGGCACTATTTTAAAGCCTTCTCGGCAATTTTTTGACGCTTTTAAGGATTGGCATAGAATGTGTAGAAATCTTGCGTCTGAGGGGAAATAAAAGGGTATAAAAAAAGCCGGAACGAAGAATTCCGGCTTTTGATAGGGTGTGTAGCAGATTATTTTTCAGCTTCACTCTTGGCTGCATGTGGATAATCAATCGTGTAATGAAGTCCTCTGCTCTCTTTTCTTTCCATGGCCTGACGGGTAATCAGGTAACCTACGTTAATCATGTTACGGAGCTCACAAATCTCTCTGGAAGCTTTTACACGTTTGAACAGACGTTCTGTTTCTTCGTACAGAATGTCCAGACGGTTCCAGGCACGTACCAAACGCAGGTTGCTTCGAACGATACCTACGTAGGCTTCCATGATTTGGTTCACCTCTTTCATACTTTGGGTAATCAGGATACGTTCTTCATTGCTGATGGTACCTTCTGCATCCCATTCCGGAATATCTTCATTGAAATCGTAACGGTCGAGTACGCTGAGGGCATGTTTGGCTGCTGAATCAGCATATACGATGGCTTCTATCAGTGAGTTGGATGCCAGACGGTTTCCTCCATGCAGTCCGGTGCAAGAGCACTCTCCGAGGGCATACAACCGCTTGATGCTGGACTGTCCGTCCAAATCCACTTTGATACCTCCACACAGATAATGCGCAGCCGGTGCAACTGGGATGTAGTCTTTGGTTATATCGATACCCAGGCTCAGGCATTTCTTGTAAATGTTCGGGAAATGTTTTTTGGTCTCTTCCGGATCTTTGTGAGTGACATCCAGATATACATGGTCTTCTCCACGTTGTTTCATTTCACTGTCGATGGCACGAGCTACGATGTCGCGCGGTGCTAGAGAAAGGCGCGGGTCGTATTTCTGCATGAATTCTTCGCCGGCGAGGTTTCGCAATACAGCTCCATATCCGCGCATGGCTTCCGTAATCAGGAAACTAGGACGGTCGCCTGGGTGATACAGGGCGGTAGGATGGAACTGGATAAATTCCATGTCTTTTACTACTCCTTTGGCACGATAAACCATGGCGATACCGTCTCCGGTAGCTACCAACGGGTTGGTAGTATGGTTGTAAACGGCTTCACATCCGCCGGTGGCCATTACCGTCACTTTAGACAGGAAGGTATCGACCTCTCCCGTAGCTTCATTCAGTACATAAGCTCCGTAGCATTTGATGCCCGGCGTATGGCGGGTGACAATGATGCCTAAATGATGTTGGGTGATGATTTCTACGGCATAGAAATTGGTGAATACCGTAATGTTGGGATGACGTTTCACTTCTTCAATCAGACTGGTCTGGATTTCGGCTCCCGTATTGTCTTTGTGGTGGAGAATACGGAATTCGGAATGTCCACCTTCTTTATGCAAGTCAAATTCTCCATTTTCTTTTTTATCGAAATTTACTCCCCATTTTATGAGTTCCTCTATTTGAGAGGGTGCGTTGCAGATTACTTTTCTGACAGCGGCAGGGTCGCTGATCCAGTCTCCTGCAACCATGGTGTCGTGGATATGTTTTTCAAAGTTATCCACCTTCAGATTGGTCACTGAAGCGATTCCACCTTGTGCATAGTAGGTATTCGCTTCTTCCAGTCCGGCCTTGCAGATCAGTGCAACCGAACCTTTGTGCGCTACTTTCAGCGCAAAGCTCATTCCGGCAATTCCTGAACCGATAACGAGAAAATCGAATTTTCTTATCATAACGTTGGATATTATGACACAAAACTACAAAAAAGTCAGTTAGATGATGCTTAAAAGCATTCTTTTTTATAAATGCTTTGTAAGCGGACTTTTAAAATACTTAAAGATGCGTTTGAGATGTTTTGTTTTCAAGCAGAAATTCTTATCTTCACGGGAAATTAAAACAAAACTCAAGAAATGAATCGCACTTTTCAATCAAAAGTTGGCTGGTGGTATTGGATTGTAATAGGAGTAACTTCGGTGTTGTTGTTCTTCTTTTTCTGGGAGCATCAGGTTATTTGTACTATCTTGTGTGCAACTGTGGTGATTTTTGAGATAGAGATGCTCATTCACACACAGTATGTGATTACAAGCGATGGATGGCTGAATGTAGAAACAGGACGATTCGTGCCGAATGCTTCTATCGAAATTAGTCAGATTCTTCGTATACGGAAAGTTCGTTCCATGGCCTTTTGGGAACCGGCGTTGTCGTTTGAACGTCTGGAAATTACGTTTAAAAAGCATGGAAAGGTCTGTTCTGTATGCCTTTCTCCTAAAAATACAGAAGATTTTGTCCGCTGTCTGCTCAAAAAGAATGAAGCGATTCAATTTTATGACTGAGACAAACAATTAACTGAAAAAAATACTATGGTACGTGAGTTTAAAATCCGCAGAACCCCTTTCAAAGTGTGGCTAGGGGTTGTCATTGTAATTGTAGCCATCGTGTTGATGGCCTTGCACACTGAGAATTACTGGAATCTTTCACCGATTGTGCTTCCTGTTCTTTTATTGATTGACGAGCAGATGACGCGTATTCAAGTACAAGAAAACGGCGATATTTGGTTGAAAAGGGGCTTTAGTGGGAGTATTAAGGCATACGGTGTCATGCGGATTGTGTTGCGTAAAAAAGATTCGTTATTGAAAGGCCGTGTGACGGTATATTATACCAAGGGATTCCTTAATTTTGATCCGGCGGACTTGAAAGGTTTTTTGGCATGTGCGAAAGAGCGTAATCCCCATGCTGACTATCGTGAAGAATAATCATCCTTATAAATTTAATGACTATGAAGTATCAACTGGCTATAATAGGTGGAGGTCCGGCTGGATATACAGCGGCAGAAACGGCTGGAAAAGCAGGATTGAGTGTGGTTTTGTTTGAAAAAAACAATGTGGGAGGCGTTTGTCTGAACGAGGGATGCATTCCGACTAAAACCTTGCTGTATTCAGCGAAAGTGCATGACATGGCCCTTCATGCTTCCAAGTATGGAGTGAGTGTACAAGACGTTTCTGTCGATTTGGGAAAGATTGTAGCCAGAAAAACAAAGGTAGTGCGTAAACTGGTAATGGGCATTAAGGCCAAACTGACTGCGCAACATGTGACGTTGATACAGGGAGAGGCTTATATTCAGGATGCTCATGCAGTTTGTTGCAACGAGGAGGTTTATGAGTGTGATTACCTGATGGTATGTACGGGAAGTACTACTTTTGTACCGTCTATTCCAGGGCTTGACACGGTGAATTACTGGACACATCGTGAGGCATTAGAAAATAAAGAAATTCCTTCTTCGTTGGTGATTGTGGGTGGAGGAGTAATTGGGATGGAATTTGCCTCTTTTTTCAATAGTTTGGGAGTAGAAGTCACGGTGATAGAGATGATGGATGAGATTCTAGGTGGAATAGATAAAGAACTGGCTGGCTTGTTGCGGATGGATTATGCCAAGAAAGGAGTAAAATTCCTGTTGGGAGCAAAGGTAACTCAAATTGCACAGAGCGAGGAAACGGTAGAAGTGAGCTATACTTGCGGTGAGGATAAAGGAAGTGTATGTGCAGAGAAGCTGTTGATGAGTGTAGGCCGACGTCCTGTTATGACAGGTTTCGGGTTGGAGAATTTGCACCTGGAGTTGACAAATCGTGGTACGGTAAAAGTGAATGAATATTTACAGTCTTCTGTGCCAGGTGTATATGTATGTGGAGATTTAAATGGAGTATCCTTATTGGCTCATACAGCCGTACGCGAGGCAGAAGTGGCTGTCCATCATCTGCTGGGAGAAAAAGGTACAATGAGTTACCGGGCAATTCCAGGAGTGGTGTATACAAACCCGGAAGTCGCTTCGGTAGGCTTGACGGAAGAAGCGCTGAAGCAGGAAGGACGGACGTATCAGGTTCTGCGTTTGCCTGCCGCCTATTCAGGGCGTTTTGTAGCCGAGAATGAAGGGGTAAACGGAATTTGTAAAGTGCTTGTTGGCGAAGATGAGGAAATATTAGGTGTACATCTGCTAGGAAATCCAGCTTCAGAGCTCATAATACAAGCTGGAATGATGATAGAAGACCGGCGTAAACTAGCTGAGTGGAAAAAATATGTATTTCCTCATCCTACGGTAGGCGAAATATTCCGCGAGTTATAAAATTTAAAAGTGAATGAAACAAATAAACGGACTGCTGTTTCTTTTGATTTTTTGGACGGGGGTTCTTCAGGCTCAGAATACATGCAGAGAAGAACTGGATCGGTTAATATCTTCTGACCCCTTGTTGAAAATTTCCGAAGTAGGTATCGTGGTGCACGACTTGACGACAGGAAAAGAGCTTTATAGTTACCAGGCTGATAAATTGTACAGACCAGCTTCCATTGAAAAAGTAGTAACGGCGGTAACAGCCTTGAAGCTACTGGGGGAAGATTATCAGTTTCAAACAAGACTGTCGTATGAGGGAGTCATAGAAAAAGGTGTGTTGCAAGGAAATTTGTGTGTGACTGGCGGATTTGATCCGGAATTTATGGAATTGGATATGGATTTCCTGGTACGCGCTGTAAAAAATGCAGGAATAGAGACGGTTTCCGGTCAGCTTGTGGGAGATGTTACTCTGATGGATTCTCTTTATTGGGGAGCAGGATGGTCGTGGGATGATACTCCTGAATCGTTTCAGCCTTATCTTTCACCGCTTATGCTGAATAGAGGTTGTGTGGATATAAAGGTGACACCTGCGACAAAGGGACAAGCTGGAAACGTAAAGATAACTCCCGAATCAGATTATTATCAGGTAGACAATCGTTCAGTCAGCTTGCATCCGGATGCCGGTCGGCTGAAGATTACCCGTGACTGGCTGACCAATGGAAACACGATAAAAATTTCCGGTTGTGTGTCATCTGCTCGTGGAAGAACTCTGAATTTATATGATTCCAAGCGCTTTTTTATGGAGACTTTCCGGTATAAGCTGGAAAAGGAAGGTATCTCCGTGGCCAAAGACAGCATTTCCTTTCGTGGAGTGACTGCTCAGGCTCACGCACTTTATTCGTGCCGTCGTCCATTGGATATTGTGATGAAACGTGCGTTGAAGGAAAGTGATAACCTCTCCGCGGAGGCCTTGTTTCGTCAGTTAGGAAGAGCAGGAGGAAAAGATACCTTACATGTTTCTTTTGAAACTTGCCAGAAAGTGGTAGGTGATTTTATGCAGCATTCTTTGGGATACGATCCGAAGAATTACCAGATTGTAGATGGAAGTGGTGTTTCTTTGTATAATTATGTTTCTCCCCGGTTGATTCTGGCTTATTTGAACTATGCGTATCGCCACCCGGCTTTGTTCCGTATTTTTTATGATTGCTTGCCTGTAGCAGGTGTGGATGGTACGCTTCGTGGAAGAATGAGAAAAGGAAAAGCCTTTCGAAATGTAAGAGCAAAAACGGGTACTGTGACAGGTATATGTTCCTTGGCTGGTTATTTGACATCCGTGAACGGACACAAAATTTCTTTTGTCATCATTAATCAGAACGTATTGAAAGCTCGTCCGGCTCGTATGTTTCAAGACAAGGTTTGTGAATTATTAGTGAATATGAATTGAGTATGAAAGACAGGAAAAACGTATTTCTAGAGTGAAAAAGTAGGAAATACGGAGAATACAGCACAATTTTATAGGTTTTGTGAACAAATATTATACATAAGACTCAAGTTACTTTTGTAATTTTGTCTGCGTAGAGAGAAAAAGAATATTTTAAATAATAACATGCTGTTGTTGTCTGTGTGTTTTCACAGAAAGCAACACAGTGAATTAAATTATAATTATTATGGTAAACTTTTCACTTGAAGGTAAGGTAGCCCTTGTAACAGGTGCTTCTTACGGTATTGGTTTTGCTATTGCTACAGCCTTTGCTCAAGCTGGTGCAACTATCGTGTTTAATGATATCAAACAGGAATTGGTTGACAAAGGTCTGGCTGCTTATAAAGAAAAAGGTATCAATGCACACGGTTATGTTTGTGATGTCACTAACGAAGAAGCTGTAAATGCATTTGTTGCACAGGTAGAAAAAGAAGTCGGTGTGATTGATATTCTGGTAAACAATGCAGGTATCATCAAACGTATTCCGATGTGTGATATGACTGCAGAACAGTTCCGTCAGGTGATTGATGTAGACTTGAACGCTCCGTTCATCGTTTCTAAAGCCGTTATTCCTAGCATGATTAAGAAGGGTCATGGAAAGATTATCAACATCTGTTCTATGATGAGTGAACTGGGTCGTGAAACTGTTTCTGCATACGCTGCTGCCAAAGGTGGTTTGAAGATGCTGACTCGTAACATTGCTTCTGAATACGGTGAATTCAACATCCAGTGTAACGGTATCGGCCCGGGTTACATCGCTACTCCGCAGACCGCTCCGTTGCGTGAACGTCAGGCTGACGGTTCTCGTCATCCGTTTGATGCATTCATCGTGGCTAAAACTCCGGCTGCCCGTTGGGGAACTCCGGAAGATTTGATGGGTCCTGCTGTATTCCTGGCTTCTGACGCATCTAACTTCGTAAACGGTCACGTATTGTATGTAGACGGTGGTATTTTGGCTTATATCGGCAAACAGCCTAAATAAGTAAAAATATATTCGTGAATAAAAATGTCATTCTGGGAGGGGATTCTTTCCCAGAATGACTTTTTGGTAAATAAGATAAAGATAATATTATGAGAAAGACTTTGTTTGCCATTGCTGCCTGTGCCGCAGGGCTGCTGGCAGGATGTAGCAAATCAGAATCTGTCACAGTGACTATTTCGAATCCTTTGGGCATGGAGCGTGCGGGGGAGATGGTAGAAATTCCTGTAGACGATATTTATAAGCAGCTAAATCTGTCAGATACTGCTCAGTTTGTAATTTATGATGAAAAAGCTCAGGAAGTTCCTTATCAGCTCACTTACGATGACAAAGTGATATTTCCTGTTTCTATAGCTTCCAATGCCTCTGTGAATTATACTATACAGCAAGGTACTCCTGCCCTTGTGAATGCGGTGGTCTATGGTCGTTATTATCCGGAGCGTCTGGACGATATTGCCTGGGAAAATGATCGTGCGGCTTACCGTGCATACGGACCTGCATTGCAGAAAAGTGGTGAAAAAGCGTATGGTTATGATGTATTTACTAAGAGCGTGGAAGACTTGGTCGTAGAAGACCGTTATGCAATGGAGTTGGATTCCATGGCTTGGGTTAAAATTCATGCTTTACGTGAAGAGGGTAAAAAAGCAGCGGCAGATAGCCTGCAGCGTACCATTTCTTATCACGTGGATCATGGCAACGGAATGGACTGCTATGCGGTAGGACCTACGTTAGGCGGGGGAACGGCTGCGTTGATGCCCGATTCTGCTATTGTATACCCTTATTGTTACAAGGATTATGAGATTTTGGATAACGGGCCTTTGCGTTTCACGGTCAAGCTAGTGTTCAATCCGTTGGTGGTGAAGAATGACTCGAATGTGATAGAAACCCGTATCATCCAGTTAGACAAAGGTTCCCAGCTGAATAAAACCACGGTGACCTATGATTATCTGACACAGGCTACTCCTGTGGCTGCCGGTCTGGTGTTGCATGCGGCCAATCCGAAAGGCTATGCGTATGATGCTTCTGCAGGTTATATTTCTTATGCAGACCCGACTACAGAGCCCAATTCTGATAACGGAATTGTGTATGTAGGTGCTGTGTTCCCTGAAACGGTGCAGACCTGTGTACAATTGTTTGACAAGCCTGTGGGTGATGCCTTGGGACATGTGTTGGGTATATGCGATTATGAATCAGGTAACGAGTTTGTCTACTACTGGGGTTCCGGATGGAGCAAGTACGGTTTCTCGAAAGCCGATGACTGGAACAAGTATCTGAAAGACTATGCTCAGAAGGTACGCAACCCGTTGACGGTCACCATTCAGAAATAAGAGACTGTCATTATTCGGACAGATCAGACATAAAAAAGCGCAGGGTAAACATGGAGGTTTGCCTTGCGCTTTTTTGTATCAGGGAAATACCTTAAATTCGTATCCTTCCTTCAAGAGCCATTCAATGGAGCGGGGAAGGGCATATTTGAGGTTGTTTTCCGACTTCAAAGAGTCGTGAAACGTAATGATGGAGCCGTTTCGGGCATATTTCTTGACTTTATCGAATACTTGCGGACCGTTGAGACGCTTGCTGTAATCCCGGGTCACCAAATCCCACATTACAATCTGATATTTCTTTTTTAGCACGTGATACTGCATCCAGCGCATGTGACCGTGGGGCGGTCGGAAGAGGTTCGTCTGAAGGTAAGCGTTGGCTTTGTCCGTATTGGCCAGGTAATTCCGGCTCAAGAACTCAAATCCCCGTATGTGGTTGAATGTATGGTTGCCGATGCGGTGGCCTCGTTCCACCACCATCTGGAACTCCTTCGGATGTTTCCGTACGTTGTCGCCTACCATGAAGAAAGTGGCTTTTATGTGGTATTTGTCTAATAAGTCGAGCACCCATGGCGTAATGTCGGGTATCGGACCGTCGTCGAAAGTCAGATACACCGACTTCTCGGTCTTGTCCATGCGCCATAAGGCCTTAGAATACAACAGACGGATGAATTGGGGAGGTTGTTCAATGAACATGCTTTCGTTGTTTTTTATGGTTGTATAATATCCAGAAGTCAGCCGAAAAAAATGTCATTCCGGAGCAAGCATAAGGTGAATTATCTTTTGCTGCGTCCAGAATGACATTTTGTATCTGATGCTACAGCTGTCACTAACGGTTACTGAGCCTGTCTACTGGTTCCTACCCGTTGTTCAAGCAGTTTGTACAGCTGGTCAAACTTCTGTGCGTAATGTAGGGCAGAATCGACTTCCTTTCCCGTTTTGCTGTCTTTAATTGTAGCCAAGGTCTTGCACACATCATCCAGTATGTAGAAATAACGCATGCAGTTCTCGTAAGAGCTGGCAAAGCGTGTATCGTCCAGACTCAAGTACCAGGTAGCGTATTCCACCGCATTGTTGGCCAGTTCGTTGAGAATCTTCTCTGCCTTCTGGGTTTGTCCCAATGCCAGGTAGTTGTCGGCCATCTCCTTGGAGCTGCTCATCACGTAATCGTGAGGCACCGTGGTGGAAGGAATGACCTTCTCGCAGTAGTCGAGTGCCTTCAGGGCCTTGTCTTTCTTGCCTTCCTTAATCAGCTGGCTGGTCAGCTGCACGAACATGCGGCGGTGTGTGTCGCACATGCGCAGTACCGTTTCATCCAGATAGATGTTCGGGTTGTCGATGCCGCCGAACTTGAACTTGTGCATCAGGTTGTCGTACATCTTCTCACTGTCTAGACGTCTGCCCAGCTGCGCGTTGTCGAACGGAGTGATACGATAGGCCAGCCCCTCCTGCAGGAAGTTGTTGGTCAGGTTCAGGTGATTTTCCGAACCCACGGTGATGGCCATGTACATCGGGCGTTCCCAGTTGGTATTGGCCAGCATTTCCAGCATCATCAGCTCACTCTTGTACAACACCCGTTTGCCTTTCAGCGAAATGTGCATATAGTCAGGAATGGAATCAGGTGTCAGCATACCCGAACGTTTGATAGCTTCCTTGTCCAGTTTGATGACGATACTGTCGGTCGGAATCATCTGCAAGTCTTCTTTCGGAGAGCGCACCCAGTGTTCCAGAATGTTCTTCAGCTCGTAAGGGTTGTCTCCGAATTCCTTGGCCGCTTCTTCCGGGTTCTTCTTGTAGAATTCCAGTACCGTAGGCATGGCATCCGGGCGTACATACACGGCTTCGTTGTGCCCGGATACATAGTCAATACGTTCCCAGTTGATAGGAACCGACGGAGAATCGTAGGCCGGACGGCGCATCTGGTCGATGTACCAGTCGGTCTGCAGGTAACTCAGGTTGCAGACACGTACATCCGTGCGCACACCTTCCGTTTCCTGGTTGTACCATAAGGGGAAAGTATCGTTGTCACCGTTGGTGAAGAGAATCGGATTTCCCTTGTCCGGTACAGAGTTCAAGTAGTTCTGTCCGAAGTCACGGCAGGTATAGCGGTCGCTGCGGTCGTGGTCATCCCAGGTCTGGCTGACCATCTGTATCGGTACCAGCAGACATACTACGCTGGCCAGAATGGCCGCAGGTTTTTCGTTGATTTTCTTACTCAGATATTCCGCAATGGCAGCGACTCCCAGTCCAATCCAGATGGCGAATGCATAGAAGGAACCAGCATACGCATAATCTCGTTCACGCGGCTGTTGCGGTGTCTGGTTCAGGTAAAGCACGATGGCCAGTCCGGTCATGAAGAAGAGGAAGAATACCACCCAGAATTGCTGGATGCCTTTTTCACCTCTGTAAGCCTGCCAGAACAGACCGATAAGTCCCAGAATCAGCGGCAGGCAGTAGAACACATTATGTCCCTTGTTGTTCTTCAGCTCGCTCGGAAGAAGAGACTGGTCGCCAACCAACATCTTGTCGATGAACGGGATACCGGTAATCCAGTTGCCATGTTCAATTTCTCCCTGGCCCTGGATGTCGTTCTGACGTCCGGCGAAGTTCCACATGAAATAACGCCAGTACATGTAGTTCAGCTGATAGATGAAGAAGAACTTGATGTTATCCCATTGGGTCGGAATCTTGACCATAATCATCTCGCCACACTGGTCGTAAGGCACCTGACGTCCTTCCACACCGCCCAGCCAGTCTTCGTAGGCTTGTGCGTGTGCATCACTGTACATACGCGGGAACAGCATGTTCTGCGCATATTTGTATTCCGTCTTGTGTCGTACGATTTCGTAGCTGTCTTTTTCGTCTGGGTGTTCCTTTTCTTTCCGCTGGTAAACCGGAGCCCCTTCTTCTACGTCGTACACACAGCCTCCTTCCGTCGGTTTCAAGGCCGGTTTGGAAGCATAGGTCTGTCCGTAGAACAGCGGACGGGTACCATACTGCTCACGTCCAAGGTATTCGCCCAGCGTAAAGATATCTTCCGGAGAGTTCTGGTCCATCGGCGTGTTGGCCGAAGAACGGATGACGATGATGGCATACGAAGAATAACCCACTACAATCATCATCATGGCCAGCAGGCTGGTATTCAGCGTACGGGCACTGACACGGTATTTCTCGCTGAGGTTGGCGAAGAGGTAGATGGCCAGAATCGCCAGCACGATTACACCGATGAACACGCTGCTCCATCCGTGTCCGTAGAACGGAATACCCAGCAGACCCACCGTGGTGAGGAAAGAGATGTTCATCCGCTTGCGGCTTTTCACCGTATAGCTTTCATATACACCCCAGATGATGCTTGCGGCCAGGATAATCATGTAGATGATGACACCCGTGTTGAAAGGCATACCGAAGTCGTTGACAAACAGCAGTTCAAACCATCCGCCTACTTTCACGATGCCCGGCACGATGCCGTAAAGCACGACTGCTACCAGCACCATGGAACCAATCAGGGCAATCAGACTGCCTTTCAGGTTGGCATTGGGGTTTTTCTTGTAATAATATACCAGTACGATGGCCGGAATACAAAGCAGGTTCAGCAGGTGTACGCCGATGGACAATCCTGTGAGGTAGGCAATCAGAATCAGCCAGCGGTCACTGTGAGGCTCGTTTGCCCGGTTCTCCCATTTCAGAATCAGCCAGAAAACGAGAGCCGTGAACAAGCTGGAGTACGCATATACTTCTCCTTCCACGGCACTGAACCAGAAGGTGTCACTCCACGTGTAAGCTAAGGCACCTACGAGTCCAGACCCCATGATGGCAATCAGTTTGCCGGTCGTCATCTGGTTCTCATCTGGGCAAATCAGCTTTTTGGCCAGATGGGTGATGCTCCAGAACAAGAACAGGATACATGCGGCACTCATCAGGGCGCTCATGGTATTGACCATGCGGGCTACTTGTGTGGGGGCACTGGCAAACTGACTGAACAAATTAGCGGTCAGCATGAAGAAAGGTGCGCCGGGAGGATGTCCTACCTCCAGCTTATATCCGGTGGTAATGAATTCCGGACAGTCCCAGAAGCTGGCTGTCGGTTCGATGGTCATGCAATAAGTAAATGCGGCCACCGCAAAAGTGAGCCAGCCAACCAGGTTGTTAATCTTGTTGTACTGTTTCATGAATTATTTTTAGTTTCTCGTTAAAATTCAGTGCGGCAAAGATAGCAAACATTTGCTAATCAAGTCTCAAAAGTAAATGATAATGTTGCAAAAGGCGTTAAAAGCGGCTTTTTACTCTTCATGATGATGGCATTTCAGGATGCGATGAGGCAAATTGCCATGTCCTAGCAGTTCGATGGAGCATTCAAAATGGGTTTCCAGCCACTCGGCAGAGACTTCCGTATCCGGATGGTAATCCAGTGTGCCGTTCACGCAGGCCACACTTTTCACGTTTTGCAGAATGGTGCCGATGTCATGGCTCACCAGTACGATGGCACATTCCTTGTTGATTTCCTCCAGCAAGGCATAGAGCCGGGCTTCAAACCGCTTGTCAATGTACGTGTTCGGTTCATCTAGAATAACGACTTTCGGGCTGGAAACCAATGCTCTTCCCAGCAGTGCCCTTTGCAGTTGTCCACCGCTCAGTTGTCCGATAGCCCTTTCTTCCAGTCCCTCCAGTCCCATACGAGCAATAGTCTGTCGTACCTTTTCATGTTGTTCTTTGGAAAATGAACGGAACAATGATTTCTGCTTGTTCAGACCAGACAATACCACTTCATACACGGAAATGGGAAATTTTTTGTCGATACTGTTATATTGCGGTAAATATCCCATGGTAATTTCCTCTACCTCTTTTCCTTCTTGAAAGAACAGGATTTGTCCAGCAGTAGGTTTCAGTAGTCCCAATATGATTTTTACCAACGTGGTTTTCCCCCCTCCGTTAGGACCTATAACTCCCAGAAAAT
Source organism: Phocaeicola fibrisolvens (assembly GCF_025567125.1). NCBI lineage: Bacteria > Pseudomonadati > Bacteroidota > Bacteroidia > Bacteroidales > Bacteroidaceae > Phocaeicola > Phocaeicola fibrisolvens. The sequence continues at coordinate 13,158 of NZ_JAOQJI010000004.1, forward strand.
CTTTTTCTGCTATTTCTAGGTTTACATTTTCCAATACTTTCTTTTGGTCGTATGCGGCGGAAATTCCGGTTAATCTGATAAGCGGTTGATTCATTGATTCTAAGTAGTTTAATTCATATTGTTTCGATGCAAGGCTTTGGCAATAGCCACCATTTCCTTATCCCAGTTATAGCTTAATGGATTAATGGGGACGATTTTCAAATTAAGCTCCTGTGCTATCACTTCGGCATTACGTTGGTCAAATTCTTGTTGTACGAAAACAATTCTGGCTTTTTTCTGGCGGCAAGTTTTCATCAGCTCCTGTAAATGTGTGGGAGAAGGTTCTTTTCCTCCTTCTTCTATGCTGATTTGTTGCAAACTATAATCACGGGCAAAATAGCTTAATGCCGGATGATAAATCAGAAAACTGGTATCTGCATTGGTCAGGTAACCTTGAATTTCTTGTTCTGTTTTGTCAATAATTTGTTGCAGACTGTCTAAACGATGCTGATAGTAATTTTGATTTTCAGGGTCGATTTCAGATAATGCCTTACAAATATTAAGTGAGATGATGCGGGCATTTGGAATGGAATTCCAAATGTGTGGTTCTACTCCATCTATGTTTCCGTGAGTATGTGTATGGGGATGGATGGCATAAATTAAATCAATCCCTTGCGACATGTCATAGAATGGCAATTTAGGAGTGTTGGCTTGTAATTTTTCTGTCCATGCCTGTTCAAATCCGATGTGTCCGATACGTAAATAAGCTTTGCTACGAGCCAAATCAACGAGTTGCTGCGGGGTAGGGTCGTAGGTCTCTGGATTACCGCCTTTGGGCACGATGCTGACTACCTGGAACTTGTCTCCTGCAATGGCTTCTGTGAAATATCGTAACGGTTCAATGGTTACAGTGAGTGTAGGAGTTGTATTTTTATTGGGCTTTCCTGTACAAGAGGCGAGCAATATCATGAAGCTTGCCAGTATAAAGATGCATTTTCTCATGAGTTTGTGTGAGATTGAATAATTTGTAATACAAAGATAGTAGTTTCTTTTGGGGTTGCCAGTTTCTTTTTGGGGGTGAAGTTCAGGCTTTTTCTTTGCTGGCTCGAAGTATTTCGCGCTTACCTCCCGGAGGGCCTGGCAGCCGTTCTACCGTGAATCCGGCTGTTTGTAACATTCTTCTGACCACTCCTTTGGCACAATAGGTAGTAAGGATTCCTCCAGAATTCAGTTGTTGGTATAGCTTGTCAAAAAGAGTCTGATTCCACATTTCCGGTTGTTTTTCAGGAGCAAAAGCATCGAAATACACCACATCATAGTATTCTTTGAATGCAAAGCAAGTAAAATCTGTTTCTATTTTATGTAAAGTAAAATAAGGAGAGATTTTTACCGGTTGATTCCATGGTGTGGTATGTAAGGCATAAAATTTCTGGCTTTCTTCTGGTGCTATTTTTTCCGGATAGGCCAGTTTACGTACAGTCTCTTCTCCTAATGGAAATTTCTCTATGCTGGTAAAGGAAACTGTCCTTTGTTGTTTTTCTGCTTCTAGTAGAGTAAGAAAAGCGTTTAGCCCTGTTCCAAATCCGATTTCTAACACATGAGGGTTCTTCACTGGAGAGTGATTCAGTCCCATCTGGATAAAAATGTGTTCTGATTCTGTCAGTGCTCCTTTTACAGAGTGATAGTGTTCATTCAGCTCAGGAACAAATAGCGTATTGCTTCCGTCGGCAGTAGTTTCAAGTGTAATCATATATGGATCTTAGTTGCGTTTGTTCAACAATTATCTGTTTAGGGAAGAAATCTTACTTTCTTCTTATAACCCCTAAAAATAGGTGCTTGAATCGGTAGTAGGTCATGCAACCGGTGCAAGAGACTTTTTCTGGAACGTAATTCATGTTTCAATAACTATTTGTTGGGTTTCAGAAAACTTTCCGGAAATTTTACATATTGTTCTATCTGATTGTTTGCTGTACGGATCCAAGTGCGAAAACCTTGCACTCCTTCTGTCAGTTCAATGACACGGGCTCCGTTGGGCAGATTGTTGTAAACCGTGTTTCCACCTGTATAACGACCGTATGCCAGCAGCACTCCCTGCCACATGACGGCATAGTCATTGTCGTGATCATGACCTACAAATATGGCTTCTATGTCTCCCATTTCTTTTATGGCTGTAAAAAGGCCGGAGTTTAAGAATGGTGAGCACACTTTTTCTTTGCGGCTGCCGAACAAGGCGGCATTTTCGTCGGTGGCAGCCAGATGATATTCCGGCAATGGAATGTGAAAGAAAGCCAGTGAGGGCAGAGGTATCCCTTTATGATTTTCTGTATATTTTCTACTGTTTTCACGATACCATTGAATCTGGTCAATGTGAATGTAATCGTATCCTTCTATTCCTTTTATTTGAGAATAAGAATGGGAGTCGAAAAAATAGAGAATTTCTGCATCTCTTTTTCCATCGGATGACTTGATGGGGAGAATGAAGTTGGAAACTCCGGAAACGCCTTTAGTGGTATATGTCAGGTTATATGGAATCGTTTGAACAATTTTTAGAAGTTCTTCACGCGACAATCCTTGTTCGTCATCGTGGTTCCCGAAGGTTACAGTGAAAGGAATCTTATGTGTGGAAACTTGTTCTAATACGGTGCGGATACCTTGTTCTGCCGGTGTTCCATAGATGAGGTCTCCAGTAAATACGACCAAGTCCGGCTTCTCCGTATCCAGAACTTCTTGAATACGCTCTAGTGCTATATCCGAGCGAGTATCCTTGAAGATATAATGTATGTCTGTGAATTGTACGATTTTGAACTTTCCATCAGCTTTGAATTTTAAATCTTGTGCAGAAGTAGAAAATACAAGAAATAATAGAAAATGGAAACAGAGAAGTCTTTTCATGTCTTGGCTTATTTTTCGTAGGCGATTTCCGGTAGTTTTCACAAAGATAGTCATATCTTTTGAGTTCGGAAAATTTGTTTAGAAATTCTCTGCCTTTTCTTATTGTATGTAATGGAATACCCCTAGTGCCGTGGCTACAATAATGGCATAGCGCGCCAATTTTCCGATGGTCATTGAAAGAGTGGTAATCCAAATATTCCCTCTCATAAATCCTAAGGCTATCAGCAGAGCATCTCCAATGACGGGTAGAAACGAGAAGAAAGCCATCCATGACCCTCTTCCATGGATAAAACGAATGGCTTTGTCCATTTGCTTTTTGTCTACTTTAAAATATTTTTCAATCCATTCGGTTTTGCCCATTCTTCCTATCCAGTAGCAGGTTACTCCTCCCAAGGCATTTCCGGCAGTAGTGAAAAGAGTAGACCATACAGGATCAAGTCCCAGTCCCACACAAGCCAGTAGTACGACTTCCGAGCTGAAAGGTAGAATTGTACCTGCCAGAAAGGCAGAGAGGAACATTCCCCAGTATCCCCAGTCTATCAGAAATTGAACAAATACATCCATAAATTAAATATGCATACGCAGACCCAAAGTCCAAGTATGCTCCATAAAAAAATACGAGTGAAGCGATTGAATGTTAATGCCAGCAAATGGCCTCCCATGATAGAACCTACAATGAGGGTCATAAGAAAGAATGTGTTGAAGTGAGAGGGCATGAGCAACATGCAGAGCAAGGTGGCATTTCCTGTGATAATCAGAATGCGAAGCATAATACGTGTTTGTACCTTATCCTGGTAGCTGTGCAGGAGACTCTCTACACAACAGATTGCAGCAATTAAAATGGCTGTTATACCGGAAACCAGTTGTGAGAGTGTAAGTACAGAATAATCAATGGGAGGAAATGATCCCAATGCCATAAAAGGTTGCCAGGTCTGTCCCGGTTGTCCGGTGTAAAGATGGTAAGAAAGTACAATCCAGTAAGGTGTCAGTAAACCAATCAGTCCAGCCAGGAAAGTACGAAGCGTAAAAGCTCTTAGTCCAATCATATAGAAATAGAGCAATGGCACAAAATAGAGAACTTGTGGAAGTAAAAAACTGCCTATTCCAAGGAAAAAGAATGAATGGAAAATAGGAGTCGCAGCATAAGGTGACTCATAACTTCGGAATAAGCATGACAGACTGACAATAAACAGCAGGGGAATCCACTGTTCGTGTGAATAAGTATGTAGAAAAGGAAATCCGGCAAAGAAAAGTAAAAATAGAGCTACATGGAGAGTCGTACGGGTTCGGATAAGTGAAAAGGTTGTGTTTAGTTCCAGCAGACAGTAAGCGATCAATCCATTGATAGCCAAAGAAAGCAGGTCGGTTTGTGTCTGGTATGTGATGCCACACATTGCCAGGCAGATAATGACAGCAACAGGAAGGGTCATCCTTCCTGTTGCCAGGTCATATTGAAATTTATTTCGAGCAAACATTCTTATAAATCAAATCCGATGTCAGAACGGAAATATTTCTTTTCGAAGTGGATTCTTCCCGCATTCCGGAAAGACTGTGCCAAGGCTTCTTCCTTGTTGGCTCCATAAGAGCTGACGGCGATGACACGTCCGCCGGAAGTCACTACCTGTCCGTCTTTCAGGGCCGTACCGGCATGGAATACGGTGCTTCCACCTGCTTTGGCTTCCTCAATGCCGCTAATCGGGAATCCTTTTTCGTAGGCTTCCGGATAGCCGCCGGATACCAGCATGACGCAGACAGCCGACCGCGGGTCGATTTCCAGCGTCTTTTCGTTTAGGTTGCCCTGGGCTACTCCCTCGAAGAGGTCTACCAGGTCGCTCTTGATACGCAGCATGACGCTTTCTGTCTCGGGGTCACCCATGCGTACGTTGTATTCGATGACCATCGGTTCACCTTTCACGTTAATCAGTCCGAAGAAGATAAATCCTTTGTAGTCGATACCTTCTTCCGCCAATCCTTCTACCGTAGGACGGATGATGCGGTCTTCCACTTTTTTCATCCAGTCAGCGTCGGCAAACGGAACGGGAGAAACAGAACCCATACCGCCGGTGTTCAGGCCTTTGTCGCCTTCACCGATACGCTTGTAGTCTTTGGCTTCCGGCAGAATCTTGTAACTCTTTCCGTCGGTCAGTACGAATACCGAACATTCAATGCCGCTCAGGAATTCCTCGATTACCACCGTAGCCGAAGCGTTGCCGAACATGCCGCCCAGCATTTCCTTCAGTTCCTTCTTGGCTTCTTCCAAGGTAGGGAGAATCAGCACCCCTTTTCCGGCACAAAGTCCGTCGGCCTTCAGCACGTAAGGAGCTTCCAGTGTTTCCAGGAAAGCCAGTCCCTCTTCCAGATTGGCTGCAGTAATGCTCTTGTATCCGGCTGTCGGGATGTGGTGACGTTGCATGAATCCTTTGGCAAATTCCTTGCTTCCTTCCAGTACGGCTCCTGCTTTCGACGGGCCGATGACCGGAATGTGTTTCAAGGCTTCGTCGTGCTTGAAGAAATCATATACCCCCTTCACCAGCGGGTCTTCCGGACCTACCACTACCATGTCGATACCGTTGTCGATGACAAATTGCTTGATACCTTCAAAGTCGTCGGCCTTGATGGCTACATTTTCGCCCACTTCGCGTGTGCCGGCATTTCCCGGAGCGATGTACAACTTCTCAATTTTCGGGCTTTGTGCGATTTTCCATGCCAGTGCATGTTCGCGTCCTCCTGAACCTAACAGTAAAAGTTTCATATTATGTATCTGTTTTTTAGTCGATTATTTCAAATGGTCTTCAAAATAGCGGGTGATGTGTTCGTGCAAGTGTACACGGTCGCGTCCCATCATGTTGTGTCCGTCTTCCGGATAAATGAAGAGGTCGGGGTGTGTGCCAGCTTCGATACATGCTCTCAGGAACGTGTAAGTGTGCTGGGGTACGCAGGTGGGGTCGGTTCCGCCGATGATGATTTCCAGACGGCCTTTCAGGTTGTCGGCTTTCAGTTTCAGGTCGGAGCCTTTGTAGCCTTCCGGATTCGCCTGTGGCGTATCCATGTAACGTTCGCCGTACATCACTTCATAGAACTTCCAGTCGATGACCGGTCCGCCGGCTACCCCCACTTTGAAAATATCGGGATAAGTCAGCATGAGGTTGGTGGTCATGAAACCGCCGAAGCTCCAGCCATGTACGCCGATGCGTTTACTGTCTACGTACGACAGGGATTTCAGGAATTCCACTCCTTTCACCTGGTCTTTCATCTCTTCTACTCCCAAGTGGCGGAACGTGCAGTTTTCAAACGCCAGTCCCCGGTTGTCACTTCCCCGGCTGTCTACCGTCAGCATGACATATCCTTTCTGTGCCATGTACAGGTCCCATCCTCTGGCATCGTAGAAGCGCGTGTTGTGGATGAGCTGTGCATGCGGTCCGCCATATACATAGATGATGGCCGGATATTTCTTGTTCGGGTCAAAGTCCACCGGTTTGATTAGACGGTAGTACAAGTCGGTTTTTCCGTCGGCAGCCTTGAGGGTACCGATGGTGATTTCCGGCAAGTTGAACTGACTGCGCATCGGGTCGTCCGCCTTCAGCAGGGTGGTTCCCTTCTTGCCGCTGGTAGGCAGCAAGGTGATTTCCCGTCCCACGGTGAAAGAAGAGAAGTTATCTATCAAATACGTACCGCTGGCGGAGAGAGAAGCCCGGTGCATGCCGTCTTTTTCTCCCAGTAGTGCACGTTTCCCAGTTTTCACGTTGAGGCTGAACAGATTGGTCTGCAGCGGAGAGACTTCCGTACTGCCGATAATAATCTCCTTCTTTCCCGCATTGAATCCCAGAATCTCCTGAACCAGCCAGTCACCTTGGGTCAAAGGAGTGACTTTCAGGTGTTCCAGATAGGTGCTGCCTTCCAGTTTGCCATTCTTCCAAACTCCTTCTCCTTTGGTTTTCGTATCCATCAGATACAGGTGGTTGAAACCGTCGCGCTGGCTTTGGTAGATGAATTTGCTTTCATCCCACGGCAGGAATACCAGTGGATGTTGAGGCTCTACGTATTTCGGATGCTTTTCTTCATACAGGATACCTTCCTTTTCACCGGTAGTAGCTTTGTAGCTGACCAGCTGTGCATGGTTCTGGTCGCGGTTCAGCTCGATGACGTAGATATGCTGCTCGTCGGGTGACCAGCTGACATTGGTGAAATAACGGTCGGTAGGGTCGCCTGCCTGCAAGTAAATCACTTTCCCAGTTTTTACATCGTACACTCCCACGGTCACCTTGTGGCTGGTCATGCCCGCCATCGGATATTTGTCCGGTTCCAGGGTAGCGATACGGGTGGAAGTATTTACCTGCGGATAATCGGTCACCATACTCTGGTCCATGCGATAGAAAGCCAGGTAGTTTCCTTTCGGACTCCAGAATGTACCCTTATAGATACCAAACTCGTTGCGGTGTACAGCCTGACCGTAAACCACTCCTTCTTTCGTCTGTGACGGATTGATTTGCCGGCTTTCTTCTCCCTTGTCAGCTACAAACAGGCCGTTGCCGATGGTATAGGCTACTTTGTCATTGGCCTTGCAGAAGTCCAGGTTACCTGCTTTTTCGTTCAGACGGAACAGGTTGGTAATCTTTTTCTGTCCGAAATCATATTCCACCCAGTAGTTGCTCTGCTGGAATACAATCACTTTCCGTTCCGCCCAAGGCAATGAAGCAGCCATCAGACTGCGGAGCGGTTTCAGTTCGTGCGACGGCTGGAAAGGCTTTTCTCCTTTTTCAAGAGCCTGGTTCACTTCTTCCAAGGTTACCAGTACGGTTTCCTTTCCATCTTTCAACTGGATACGGCGGATATTTTCCACGTCCGCGCGTACACATACATCCCCCCACCATTGCAGTCCCGGAATGTTCTTGGGCATCAGGTTGAAATAATTGTTGCCGCCCGGAATGACATCTTCCAGCGTATAGTCGGCTTTCTTTTCCTGGGCAAAAGTGGTGAGGACGGTCATACTACATAAAAAGAAGAATAAAAATATACGTTTCATGTGTGACTTGTCTTTAATCCTGTGAATTTTCTTCTTCCTCGCTGCGGCGCTTGTGCATGTAGCGAGGAGCAGGAGCCGCTTTCGGGCGTCCGTCATCCGTAGAAGGACGCGGATTGCGCGGTTTCGGTTCCTCTTTGTATTTGAATTCCTTGCGGCGTTCGCGGGTAAATTCTTTTCCGTCGCCGGCTTTCCGTCCGCGGAACGTTTCTTTCTGGTCGGAATCCTTGCGGAAACCTTCTTTGCGTTCGCTTCGGAAACCTTCTTTCCGTTCTCCACGAGTGCCCTCTTTGCGTTCCTTACGTACGTATTCCACTTTTTCTCCGTGGTGACGCGGGCGGACCGGTTTCTCTTCGTGCTTCGGCTTGAACTCCTTGTCACTGTTTTCTGAGCGGAATTCCTTGTATTTCCCGTCAAAAATCTGGTATTTGCGGAACTGACACTCCAAGGCACCGTTGAACAAAGGTACTTTCACGGAAGCCTTCAGGCCAATCTGGTCGAAACATTCGTCGCGGTAGCTCAGAATCCAGGCATCGTTTCCGGCGAAAGCATGTTTCAAACGTTCCCCAATCATCTGGTAGAGGCCCAGCAAATCGTCGGAAGAAATACGTTCGCCATACGGCGGGTTGGTGATGATGATGCTTTTCTGTTCCGGCTTTTCAAACTGCTGGAACGGTTGGATTTTCAGGATGACATCCTTGCTGACTCCTGCCGCTTTCACGTTGTGCTGGGCAATCTCGTTGGCTTTCGGATTGTTGTCGTACCCGTAAATCTTATGTGTGAATTCACGTTCCTGTGAATCATCGTTATAAATGGCATCGAAAAGTTCCTGGTCAAAATCTTTCCATTTTTCGAATCCGAACTCTTTGCGGAACACTCCCGGCGCAATGTTACGGGCTATCAGTGCCGCTTCAATAGGGATGGTACCTGAACCGCACATCGGGTCAATCAGGTCGCATTCGCCTCTCCAGCCTGTCATCAGAATCATACCGGCAGCCAACACTTCATTCAGCGGTGCTTCCACTTGTTCCTGACGGTAGCCTCTGCGATGAAGAGATTCGCCGGAACTGTCGAGTGCCAGTGTACATTCTTCTTCCGCAATGTGAATGTGAATGGCCAGGTCCGGATTGCTGATACGTACGGAAGGACGGTTTCCGGTCTTTTCACGGAAATAGTCGACTACTGCATCTTTCACCTTGTAGGCCACAAACTTGGAGTGGCGGAATTCGCTGGAATAAACCACGGCATCCACGGAAAAACTGCTCATGTTGTCGAGGTATTTTTCCCATTCGATGCTTTTTACGGCATCGTATACCTCATCGGCAGTCTTGGCAGTGAAATGTTTGATAGGTTTTAAAATACGGATGGCGGTGCGCAGGCAGAAGTTTGCCTTATACATCATGGCCTTGTCGCCGGTGAAAGAAACCATGCGTCGGCCAATTTCAATGTTGCTGGCTCCCAGCTCTGTGAGTTCTTGTGCCAGAACTTCTTCCAGTCCCTGGAAAGTCTTGGCGATAAGCTCGAATTCTTGATTCATCTTGATAAAATTACGTAATTTCAATTGATAGGGGCAAAATTACGAAATTTCGGTTTGCTAATCAACTGTTTGACATTGTTTTCTAAGGAAACATGAAATCGGTTACCGGATTTTATCGCGGAAAGAAGAGGCTGGAAGCTGGTCTTTATTGACAAGATTGGCGTGGGTAAAAGGTTGCCAGCCATACCGTATATATCGCGGATGTTTGATAGAATCGGAGTAGACTCGGATTTTATCTCCTTCTATGACGGCTTGCGCAGGGAAATAGATTCCTTCATATTCTGCCAGTTCAAAGCCGGTGAGCGGTTTTCTATCCGAAGTGTGTAGGCCTGCTGCATACGCAAATTCTACGATTACTTCATGATTTTTTCTGATGGCTTGTTTGTACAAAGGACCGGATGGAAGTAAAGAATAATGATAAGTTTGATTTAATGCCCATCTGGCTAAACGCTCTCCAATAGGACGTTTGTCTTTAGGATGTACATCCAGTGAATCACCTTTATCGGAGGATACAGCCATGCCCGTATGGGGCAGTTCATTCATAAGGCGTCGTTGGCTGTCACGGAACCAGGGCCATGAGGGACGGTTCAGGCTGGAAAGCTGGACAAAATAGAAAGGCATGTCTGGCTGGTTCCAGTTTTGTCTCCATCCGTTCACCAATAACTTGAATAATTTATAATGTGCTTCCATGTGGTGCGCATTTGACTCTCCTTGGTACCAGATAACTCCTTTGAGGGGATATTGCTGAAGGGGAAGTATACCGGCTTCATATAAATAGCAAGGTTCGTATGGATGACGTTTGAATGAATTTGTGCTTTTCTGGAGGTTGAGCAGAGCTCTTTTTCTGGCCCATTCTTGAATAAAGTCGTTTTGAGTCCAATCTTTCAGAATGGCGGGGAAATGTTTTTCCAATGAGTGGCGGTCGACCCATGATTCTGTAGTAGACCCTCCTACTGCATTACAAATCAGTCCGATGGGGACTTTTAAGCTGTCTTGTAGCATTTTTCCAAAATAGTAAGCTACAGCAGAAAAAGTTGCCGCCGTATTGGGGGTGCATTCAGTCCATACGGTGGGTTGGTAATAGAAAAGATGATTGATGGAATCGATGGCTTGGGCTGGCCATGCCGTGGCATTGGTATCCCATTTCCCTTTCATGTGAAAGAAACGGATGTGGGAATTGTATGCCTGTGATATGTCGATAGCAGCATCTTTGGCTTGTTGCAACATGAACTGCATGTTAGATTGTCCGGAACACAACCATACCTCTCCTGCGGCTACATGGTGAAAGGTGCGCGATTGCTGTGGAGTTTGTATGGAGAGTTCATAGTTGGCTCCTGCTTTTATCGGATCTAATATGACTTCCCATTTACCGTTTTTATCAGTAATCGTTTTTTTCTTTTGGCCGTCAATGCTTACAGTGACAGGAGTTTTCGTATTGGCTGTGCCATGAATGCGCAGTGGAATATTGCGTTGTAATACCATATAATCAGTATAGAGAATAGGCAGTTTAAGTCCTCCATAATCGCCAGTGATAGCTGAGTATGCTGTCTGAGCCAGAAGACGTGCTCCTTCTTCATTCGGATGGATGGCATCGGGCAATAGGATAGGATAAGGGTAGAGTGGGGTATGGAAGTCGATGACTTCGGCCTGACTGACCTGCCCCACCACACTGATGGCCTTCTGGATTTCTTCGTGCCATTGCTGGGTGCCTGAAATAAAACGGGGATGCCGGTCGGCAATAGGTGTCATGTGTGCCACTAAAATGCGACATTGAGGATTCACCTTCTTAAAGGACTTTATCAATTGTACATAATCATGCACGAACTCATCGCGATAGTTGGGCCAATTTCTTGGGTCTGTATCATTAATGCCTAGATGAATAATAACGATATCAGCAGCAAAATGAAGGGCTTTCTGGTATTCCTCTTGCTGGATGTACGGCCGATGTCCGTGTATCAGCAAAGTAGCTCCCGGTTTTCCAAAGTTTCCCACAGTGTATTGTTGTCCTAACAGCGTTTGCAATTGTGCAGGATAGGAGTCTGTATCACGGTTTTTGATACCGGTTCCGTAGGTAATGCTATTACCTACACAGGCTACTTTTATTTTCTTGGCAGCCTGTACGGGTTGTAATAAGCAAATGAATTGACAGAGCAGTAGTATTAAGATTGTTGGTTTCATTTTATTTCTTTAAGTAGGGAGTGATAATTTCTTTCCATAATATGTAACCTTTTCCTAAAAGGTGCAGCCCATCATTGGTATATTCGGGTTTCATTTGTCCATTATCATCTACAAAGTGAGTGAAAAGGTCAATATATTTCACATTTTCTTTTTGGCAAATACTTAAAATAGCTTGATTAATGTTAGGGATTTCCTGCCAATGGGAAGTATGTTCTTGATACAGGTTGTACTTTATAGTGACAGGTAAAACACTTTGTATCAATATTTCTGTATGCGGTGACTCTTTTTTTATTTTTTGTATGATTTGTTGTATATCAGAGGCTATATTCTTAGGGGATTCTCCTTGAGGAACATTATTGATCCCAATCATTAGAAAGATTTGTGCAGGCTTTCCCTTAAGAAGGACAGAGATTCTATCATATACTCCCCAAGTGGTATCTCCGCTGATTCCTCTATTTTTGATATGAGGATTTTGAAATAATTCACTCCATTCTCCTCCATCAGTTATACTATTTCCGATAAAAAGAATGTCATCCGAACTTATAGGGAGTTGTTCAAACAGCGAAGCTCGTTGGTAGTAATAAGTAGAATATTTTCTTTCTGTTTGTCCGAAAGTGAATAGGCTATATATTAAGCCTATAATTAGCAGTAGAATTGTTTTCATGAGTTGTAGATTAATATGTTTTAATTTTATTTTTTATCAGGGGAATACACAATATTTTCTATTTCTTTTTGTCCATCCGGTGTGACAAAAACGGCATTAAACATCCATTTTACTAATCTAACCTCTGGGGTTTTGAATTTTCCAATCGGCAGTTTGAGGAAGAGCTTGTTCCATCCTTTGTGTAATGTAACTTGTATCGGAGGGCGGGAGGTTGCATTTTCATTCGTCAGAGGAATTTCGTTTGACCGGTCTTTATGGCTGTTTTTCCATACTGGTGGGAGTATTTCTTCTTGGTTCAGCCAAGCGCGGCTACCTTTGTAATCCCATGTTCCTTGTTGTGGAGCTAAATCACTTTCGGAACGACTATAGTTCTGGAATTCCAGGAATAACCCGACCTTCTGTTCCTCAGGAGAAAATACCCAGGTAGTGGCATAAGCCGTGTGGTTTTCTTCAGGTGAGGGATAGAATCCGGGAACCAACTCTCCCCATACATGGCGCAAGTAAACTCCTGCTCCGTAGACGATATGGCTTTGGTAGATTTTCCCTTTATATAAGTAGCTTTCTTTCTCTTCTTGTTCTGGAGGAAATGCACGGTCCAGATCTCCTTCATTGGGGAATGCATCTGTAATACGCCATACTACGTTGGTCTGTCTGACGTAGGGAAAAGGTTCTCCTTTAAAGGTGTGTGTCTTATGCCAAAGCATTCTGTCCTCAAAATCGGCAAACTGAGTATAGATTTCTGTATCTTTTTTCCGTAAAAGGTTCGTCTTTTCATCGAAATAGCCATATCCTCCTCCTCGCCAACTTCTTTCGGCAAGTGCCAGCATGTGAGCATACAGATTGTTGTCCGCCACGATTTGTTTCTCGTTTTGGAGGTAACGGTCGTTCCAAATGGCTAAGATGCTTCCTGCAAGGTCTTCGTTTCCCATATCTTGGTTGTAAATTCGGCTGTTGTATAAAGCAATCAGGTCGGCAAAAGTGTCGAAATGATTGATATAGTGATAGCGGCTATCGATGGCTGGAATTCCTGGTTGGGCTTTTCCCCGGAAACTCCATAATTGTGTCATGTCTATTTCGCCTGTCTGGTATTTCCAACCGGGGTTCCATGAAATGACTTTTTTCCCTTTATTACGGATGTAGGCCACCATTTCCGGAACAAATTGTGGGTTGGTAAACAGTACTTCGTCTGTACCTATATGAATAAAGGGTACATCGAATGTTTCGCATACCTCATCCATGAGCCTTTTTAGAATTTCCATGCCTTTTTCGCTTTGCATGTCGGTGTGGAAAGTTCTTACAAAAGCAGCACTGTGGCCAGGCATATCAATCTCTGGAATCAATGTTACATATCGTTGTTTGCAGAACGCTACAAGTTCTTTAGCCTCCTGTAGCGTGTAATATTTGCCTGGCATGCGAGTCATGTTTTCAGGGGCGTTGAGTTTTGGATATATTTTACTTTCTAGACGCCAAGCCTGATTTTCGGTCAGATGCCAGTGGAATACATTGATTTTGAACTTGCTGAGTAGCTCGATTTCTTTTTTCAGTTCGTTTATAGAGATATAGGTACGGCCTACATCCAGCATGAATCCTCTGATGCGGAAAGCAGGCCAGTCTATAATCTCACAGGTAGGAAGGCAATAGCTTCTATTGTTTTTTGCATAGGTCGTTAATTGCTGGATTGTTTGTAATGCTCTGTAGGCTCCTGTGGAAGAAGTGGCAGTGACTTCTATTTGTTTTTCGGTGATACTCAGTTTGTAGCTTTCATCGGAAGGAATAGGAATTTCCGGCAGACTGCCTTTAATTTTAATTTTGATTGTTTTATCAGTTTGTGCGGGAGTGAGAGTTGCATTTATGTTTTGTAGCCACTCTTTCCAGTGTTGGGATATTTCTTCTGTCGTGTCAAGATATAGTTTATCTAATACCAATTGTTTATCTGTATAGGTTATTTTCTGCGGATAAGGCAGAAGTGGGTAGAGGGATTTCCCCCAGTTAGGAATCCAGCAATAGAATAAGGCTATGAGAATGAAAAAAGGTTTCATGATGTAGGTTTATTGAATATGAGTGATTTTTAGAGTCCATGCATAGTTGCATGGCATCTCAGTAAAAGTCAATTGCGGTAAATATACGATTAGATTTTTCCCTTTTTGTTCCCATTTTAGTTCGTTGGAATAGCCAAGTAAGTGAATAGTGGTAAGTGATGTAGACTTGATATCTTGCAATGTAATTTTATCATTCGGGTAGGAAGTTAAGATCGCATATAAATTATTGGCTTTTGATGTGAAGAACGCCTCTTGTACAGCGTATCCAGGATCAGGATTAACAGTCTGTTTCAGGATGGCGTTACCACTAACATAATATTTTTCTTTTGATTTCCAGTCCCGTTTCCCTTCCGACCACTGACAGCTTTTCTTCCAAGGTCTTGTTTTGTATATAGCTTCTCCGTTAATCTTAAGCCATTCTCCTATCTGAAGCAATCGTTCTTGCATGATTGGAGGAATTTTTCCTTCTGCCGTAGGCCCTATGTTCAGTAAAAGATTTCCACCTTGGCTAACGATTTTTGCAAGCGTATGGATTAAGGCTTGTGGGGTAGCGTAATCTTCGATATCTTCAAGTTTGTTGTAGCCAAAAGAAAACCCCATGCCCCTGCATTCTTCCCATGGTTTATCATATTTCTTATTAGAAGAGCTATATTCACTTGTGTAGAAGTCTCCGTGTCTACCGTTTTTGAACTTGGCCCAACGGTCATTGATTACCACGCTGTCTTTTATGTCGGAAGAAGAATATAGCCATGAGAAGAATTCTTTTGTCTTCCAAATGTCCTCATCGTAGCTGTCTGGCCCGTCTGCCCAGATTAGGTCTGGTTTATATTTTGTGATGAGATCCTTTAGTTGTGGATATAGATGTTGTTCAGTATAAATAGGCATGTTTTCGGAAGTGTAGAGAGGATTATTCCATTCTCTTAGAGAAAAGTAGCATCCAACTTTAAGAGACGCTTTTCGCATGGCTTTGACAAATTCACCTACTAAATCTTTGTGAGGACCAATTTCTACACTATTCCATGGGCGTGCGTGATTGTGGGATGCCTCTTTACTGTTCCATAGAGCAAATCCATCGTGATGTTTAGTGGTTAGAACAGCATATTTTGCTCCGGATTTTACAAATAAATCAGCCCATTCTGTGGCATTGTAATCTTGGGCTTTAAACAGTGGTGCAAAATCCATGTAAGTAAAATCTTCTCCATAGGTTAGTCGGTGATAATTATAGATTTCATCTCCTTTAAAGTCGCCATTTCCAAATAATGTTTTATTATCTAACCAGTATTGATACCATTCGGCATAGGTTCCTTTAGGAGACCAGGCTGGTACAGAATAGAGTCCCCAATGGATAAATATGCCAAATTTTGCATCTTGAAACCAGGTTGGGATGGGACGTTTATCTAGAGATTTCCAATCAGGTGTATAAACCTTTTGTGGAAATCCTTCAGTCAGAGCAATAAAGAGCAGACAGATTCCTAAAAATAATGTTTTCATATAATATTGATGTTAAGGGATTCACATGGGAAAGGTGATTTTATACAAAAAGGCCTTAGAGCTTTCTCTTTTCTTTCTGGAGAAAATTCTAAGGCCTTTTTCATCTTATGGGAGATTAGTATCCCGGGGTCTGCTTCAAAGCGCTGTTTTCTCCTAATGTATTTTCATCGAGTGGCCATAACAGACGGCTTTCGTTTGCACTAGAATATTTAGTGGCATATTCATTACCCATCAGGCGAATGTCATACCAGCGTTTTCCTTCGAACAAGAATTCTCTCATCCTTTCTTTCAGTATAGCTTCAATCGGATTTTCATCACTGCCTACAAAGCGATTATTAGAATAGAAGTTGGCATCTTTGTCATTGGGGTATGCTATTTCGTTTCTATGTTCGTTAAAATATTCTGTCCCATAGGCACGTTCACGCACTTCATTGATTTCTGCAGAAATATCTTCTCCTAAGAAGGCTTTGGCAGTTGCTAATGCAAGCAGGCAGTCTGCATATCGGTAGATTGGATAGTCATCTAGCCAGCTTCTAGTTGCGTCACCTTCTAGCAAAACTCCCTGAAATTTATAGGCAATAGGAGCACTAAAAGTGAGTGGTCCGTTATCGCTGTTTTTGCTATAAATACCTTTTATAGAATATGATTTTCTGCTATCTCCCTCCCGGAATAATTGAGTATATAAATCTTGTTCTACTTGATAACGAATCAGTCCGCTCATATCAGCCATTTCGGTCTCATTTAGCAGAATGCCGTTTTCGTCATAATAGGTACCAAAGTTAGCTTGGTTCATGACCATGGTTGAACGATATTGGTCATTCCACATGCTATACTCATTTCTTCCATTGTGTATGGCGAAAATAATTTCGTTATTTTCTTTATTGTCGTATGCAAATACTTTCTGGAAGTTATCCAGCAATCCTACTCCAGCTGCTTTTACTGCTGTCAATGCGTTTTTGGCTGTAGTATAGTCTGCTTCACCACCTCCCATCTGCTTTCCGCTCCATAAGTATACTTCACCTTTTAGCATCATAGTAGCAGCCTTTGACCAATAGCATTTGCCGTATTTGAAAGAATAGTCATCACCAAAGGCATCTTCTGAACTTTGGATATCTTTTTTAATTTGGGTCATTACATCAGCTGCAGATGAAGCGGCTTTGCTAGGATTACCTATATCAATGGAGTTACCATTAGTATAATCTAACTGGAGTACTACATTACCCCATGAACGTAGCAAATGGAAATATACATAAGCTCTTAAACCATAAGCTTCTCCTAGATAATAGTTCTTAGTGCTGGCATCCAGCAAATCGGTAGCTTCTGCATGATTGATCATCAGGTTTAACTGGTTGATTAATACGTAGAAATCACCATAATTACTAATGACAGGGTTTGCAGCATTCAGCGTGTTGTCAATCATTCTCTCCACTCCTTGAGTAGCTTCTCCAGTGAATGGATTGGAATTGTAAATATCAGCGCGAGGTTCTCCCAATTCGAAAATAGTATAAGATCTTTCGCGGAGCAGACCGTGAAGTCCCACATTAAATGCCTCAAATTGAGCCGCATCTTTCCAATAGTTTACATCAGTAATACTACTAACAGGTTCCATGTCCAAGCAACCAGTAAAAGATGTTGCCAGACATCCGGCTATAATATAGTTGAATATTTTTTTCATAATTGTTGTTTTTTCAGAATGTTACAGATAAGCCAAACAATAAGGTTCTAGGAGTTGGATAACGGCCATTATCAATACCTCGTCCGTAAACTGTAGATACGGCTGGTTCAGGCGATACACCGTCATATCCAGTAATATAGAATAGATTTTGTCCTGTTACATATACAGATGCATCTTGCATACCTGCTTTACCAATCCATTTCTTTGGCAAAGAGTAACTGAGGGTAATCTCTCTTAGTGCCAGATAATCTCCTTTTTCATAGAAACGTGAACTATTATTATCGACAGCTGTAGTACCATTGTTAGAACGAGTAATGTTTTTCTTGTTCAACTGGTCAGCATAAGTGAAGACTGGAAGATCCGTATCAGGATTCGTTTCACTCCATGTGTCATGCACTTTATCTATGATATTAAACTGTCCTTGATACTGTCCTAAAGAACGGGCCTTTAAGTCGTTGTAAATAGTGTGTCCTACGGCATAGTCGAAACGTGCGTACAATGACCAGTTCTTGTAAGATAAGGTCGTTGAGAATCCACCTGTTACTTTAGGGAATATATTACCAACTACAGCACGGTCAAGGCTGTTAATCTTTCCATCCTTATTGATGTCTTCCCAGCATACATCTCCTGGTTCTATGGGTTTCCATCCGTTTGATTCAGCATAAGTTACACCTGTCTGTGGGTTTATTTCATTGGCCATACCTGGTCCATACAAGTTGGCAACTTCGTCAATGACCATGTTGGCGTTAGCTTTTACATCATTCCAATCTCTAAAGATATGATTCTGCACATAGCCTACCATGTCACCGAGTTTTCCACCTTCTCTATAGCCGCCAATCCATTTGGTCGGAGTCTTTCCTGTTTCAGGGTTGTAGAGTCCAGCTGCCACTTCATAACCATCAATCTGGTTAAATGGTTTGTCACTTGTAGGTAATTTTAAAACCTTGTTTGACACTGAAGTTAAGTTAGCAGAAACTTCCCAGTTAAAACCTTTAGCATTAGATAGAATATTAGCTCTTACCTCCATTTCAAATCCTGAGTTACGCAATTTTCCCAAGTTGGTTTTCATACTTGAGAAACCAGTATATGCGGGCAGGTTCACATCGGTTAGCAAATCATCTGTTGTTCTGTTGTAATAGTCGAAGATGAAGCTTAACCGGTTGTTGAAGAATCCTAGGTCCAAACCGGCTTCAAATGAACGGCTCTGTTCCCATCTTAATCCTGTATTTATTAAAGAAGAGTTGTAGTATGCAGTTGCACCATCGTAATTACCGGCTCCAATCTGCTTATAAATTCCGTAAATATCAAAGTTCCCGATACCATTTACGTTACCGTTTACTCCATAACTTAAACGTGGTTTGATGTTACTGATTACTTCTGAAATTTTAGATTCTTTCCAAAAATCTTCTTCTGTGACATTCCATCCCACAGAAACTCCAGGGAAGAAACCCCAACGGTTGTCTTTCAATCGAGAAATACCGTCGTAACGAGCTACTAATGAAAGCAGATATTTCATTTGATAGTTATAGTTTACACGACCAAATACGGATGCAATCCGATAACCTGTTTTTTCAGACTTGGTGGATGTACGTGATGCTCCTGCATTTAGAGTCGGAATATCATCTGTTGGAGAGTTCTGAGTTTTGGCCTCCATCATAAATTCATTATAACCGAAATATTCACTTCCTACCATTACATCCAAGTTGTGCTTGTCTTTGAATGTATCCTTATAATTCAATGTTCCATTGACCTGAATCTGAGTATAGCGTTCTATCTTTGCACTAGCATCACGTGTGTTAGTTGGTGTAGATGAGGTTTGAAGCTGGTATGATTTATTGAATGTTTCATATTGATAATCATAATGGTAAAGCGATGAGTTTCCGCTGAATGTCAGTTTTTTAGGAATAATATCCAGATTGAAACCAAAGTTATATGTCGCTTTACGTGTACCATCTTCACTAGTCAGTTTGTCTCGATAATATTCAGGATTACCATCACCTGTTCCCCAACCTGATGCAGGCGAACCATCTTCGTTGTATGGATTCCATGTCGGACGTTGTGAGCGTGTACGATAGAATAATTCATAAGAACCAATCCATAACGATGGTTGCTGTGACCATGTATAGGTAGCACCGGCTTTCACATTTAAGAATGGGAAAATTTTGTAGGTACCGCTTACAGAGCCGTTGAAACGTTTGTACCCAGTTCCCTTAATCTGACCATCTTCATTGTAATATCCCATGCTGGCCATGTAAGTACCCTTATCATTTCCTCCGGTAATATTTACATAATGATCTTGTGTCAAAGCTGTATTTGCAAAAACTGCATCATCCAATTGACCACTATAATCCTTATAAAGAAGCTGTTTACCTTCATAGTATGGATCATCCATAACTAACCAACCTTCATTTCTTAGATGAGAATTTTCATCAGTTAGATATTTTACGTCGATAAGGTCATTTTGTGTACCATATCCAGTTTGAGTATCTACGCTTGCTGCTCCCGATACGTTGTTTGTATAACGTTTATAACCCAAACGGTTATAGTAAAGATAATCGTGGGCATTACAGAAATCATATCCGTAACGTGCAAAGTTTACACCTAGTTTAAATTTATAGTTTACTGAAGCTTTACCTGCTTTTCCGCTTTTTGTTTCTACAAGGATAACACCTCCGTTGGCACGTGCACCATAGATAGCAGTAGAAGCGGCATCTTTCAATACTTGTATAGATTCAATATCTGAAGGGTTGATGTCACTCATGCTTTCGCGAATAATACCATCCACAACAATCAAAGCTTTACTGTTACTTCCTGTAATGGTAGCTCCACCACGCAGTGTGATGTCGGGTTCCGCACCCGGTTGTCCGGTAGTATTGATTACACGCAAACCGGTTACTGAACCTTGCAGGGCTTGTCCAGCATTACTCATGGCTGCGTTTTTCAACACCTGGTCATCCATTTTAGAGATAGCTGTAGTCAGTGCAGCTCGTTTCTGGGAACCTCCATATCCTGTTACCACTACTTCTTCCAAAGTTTGAGTGTCTTCTTTCAAGATTATGTTGATTGGGGTTCCATCCCATTTTATAGTTTGTGTGATATATCCTACGAAAGAAATTTCAATAATCTCTCCTTTCTTTACGTTCGATAACGAGAAGTTTCCGTCGATGTCTGTAATGGTTCCGTTAGTGGTCCCCTTTACGATTACGGAAGCACCGATGACAGACTCGCCTGTAGCGTCTTTCACAATACCTTGACATATACCCGATTGTTGTACAATGTCAATATCAGATTTGTTGGTGGATAAGTCTGCATACGTCATACCTGTGGATAAACTGCCTAGTAGCAGACACATGCCGACTGATTTCATTTTTTTATTCATAACTCCTGTATATATAAGGTTAAAGTTTGCGTTTGAAGGATTTTAGGTTAACTTTAAGTTTTTCTAGTCGATTTTGTTAATGTTTCTATTCGTATGCGACAAATATATAAATAAAAAAATTGATATCACAATTATTTGATAAAATATTTTATAAAATATCACTTTTTGTCGGCTTTGTATTTTGTTTGTCAAATCTATTTACGAACGTTCGTTTATTTTCTAATCATTTCTAAGCTTTGTATATGGATGGGAAGTAATCATGATATCCTCTGATTATCAACAAATAAAAGGGGAATATTATAATAATAAATATTCCCTTTTTAGTCAATTTGATTATATAATAAATTATTTTATAATGTCTCGGAGATTAATACTTTGGAACGTCATGTGAGCTACACTGCTTTCGTACAAGATGCCGATGGTCTCTTTGTCAATCATGGTCAGGCAGGAATATCCCCAGTTGTATCCCTCATCCAATAGTAACTGATGTTCCGGGCTCCAGGTATTTCCTCCGTCCAGACTGATTTTGATGGTCATGTCCTTGCGGGCATTGGTTGAGTTAGGGTTGGAGAAAATCAGCAGGTCTTTTCCCAGCACGTTGTCCTTGGCTTTCACGCTGATCAGGCTGGCCATACATACAGGCTCTATCAGGGCCGTACGGGAAGATTCATGTTCTTTCCACGTCTTGCCTAAATCCTGTGTGGTGTATACCGCCCGGCTTCCTCCCCGGTTGTCACGCATGTTCAGCATGAGGGTGCCAGGTTCAAGTTCAGCCACCTGCGCTTCTGTGGTATTGGTACGTGCATGGTGGTGGATGGTCCAAGTCTTTCCATGGTCTTTGCTATACATGATGCCTGCATTCGGAATACGGGTCTTGTCGATGAACTGGATAGGGAACACTAAGGTACCGTCTTCCATAGTGATGCCTCGTCCCGGTCCCTGAAGCAGGAAGTACCATTCCGGAAGCTTCACCTGTTCGGTGATGTTGATAGGCTCGGACCAGGTCTTCCCATCGTCTGTACTTTTGGCCAGTACCAGCTGGGCCGTGTGGTTCAGGTCCATGCCCGGGTGAGAACTCCACCAAGCTCGTTGGTTGCCCATTCCATGTGTCCAGGCTGCTACAATCCATACTGTATTCGTTTGGGTGTCTACCAGAATGGAAGGGTCACCTACGCCGTTCTGAGCCGATGGAAGTCCTCCATATTCTTTAAAGGCCAGTGGCAGACGCATTTTCTCCCAAGTCTTTCCACCGTCTGTACTACGGCTGAGGCCGATATCGATGTGTTCCTGCAGGTCCACACTGCTGTTGTAGCGTACGTCATATACGCCCAAAAGAGTTCCTTTGTTGGTCGTAACCAGACCGGGGATACGGAAAGCGGCAGAACCATCGTCACCAGCATGACGTACGCCGACTGCCATCCTCTGTACCACCTTTTGTTCCTCTGCATTTTTGGTTGGGAGAACTTTCCCGTCTGCTTTCACTTGCGTGATTTCGGCACTGATTTTGGTTTGCAGTGAAGCCGTGGGTTGCATCTCTATGCTGACCCAGAAGAAATTGTATCCGGGAAACAGGTTCTGCTTGCCTTCCAGTGTAAGGGTATGGTTCTTGGGGGTTACTTCCGATTTCTTGATAGAATAGGAAGGGTTTGCCGATAACGTCTGGCCGGGAGTCTGGCTGGAAATATATTCTACCGGAGCAAACCGTTTTTTCCCTCTGTCTTGGGAAGCGTCCGTACCACTATAATAGAGTTTGACTGCTTTTATCTGTGAAAGCGGCACCTCCTTGTCAAAAGTGAGGGTAATATTTTCCAGTGTCTGGGTCTCTTTTGCGTCAAGACGCATATAGGCCAGCACGTTGTCTTGTCGTTCTATCAGAATGGGCACTTGTGGGGTTTTCACAAATACCGTGTCTGCAGCCTGCAGGCCGATAGAAATCATTCCGATGCATAGGGAAAGTAATTTTCTCATAATTAAGGATTTGGGTTAGATTTTTACTTTAGCTATCAGTTTTCTGATTTTTCCTTCTCCGATGACTGGAGCATGAGGGTCTTCCGGATAGACAATCAGGAATTGTCCCGGAAGCAGGTCCACGAAACAGGTGGGAGTGTCCGTATAGAGGGCGCAATCTCCTTCTTCCTGGTAAGCTTGTTTCAGTTGGCTGACCTCTTCCATCGCTTTCCAGCCAATACGTTCCTTTCCTTCCAGCAGGATGTGTATATCGATGTAGTCGCGATGTACTTCAAGTACCTGTTCAGAAGCCTTGACACATGTAGGATTCACATTGTTGATGAACAGGTTGTTCCCGTCCAGTTCGATTCTTCCACATGGAGTATGCAGAAGGTCATGACTTTTTACATAATCAAACAACTGTTTGAACAGAGGGTGGAGTGCTTCAATCCGGGCACTGTGTTGTAAATTGGAAACAATCATATTTTCAAAGTTTTATTATTCCATATTGTCTGTCTTGGGGCGCAAGAAGTATAACTGCACGAAGAGTGCAACGGCCACTACGATGGCGAGCATGGCGAAACCAATTCCTAGATTGCCGTTGTCGCCCCATCGGCCTAACAGATGCGTAATAAAGGCGCCGGCAGCAACTCCTATCATGTTCATCACCCCGTAGGCAGTAGCTCTTTGTTTGCGTGACACAAACTGGCAGAGAATAGGCATGTTGTTGGTGTCGAAGATGCCATAGCCGATACCAAACAATAATCCGGCTGCTACTACGGCGATTAAGTTATGTCCGAATCCCAATAAAAGCAAGGAAGGGATAGTCAGTCCCAGACCGATTGCTCCGGTATATACACGCCCGCGCAGGTTTTTCTGAACCCATCTGTCGGATAACGGTCCCCCGATAATGACACCGATAAAGGAAGAGACCGCAATCGTAATGGTAGAGAGGGGACCTGCCTGTGACATTGGTAAATTAAGGTTTTCGGCAAATAAGGTTGGGAGCCAGTTTTTGGTGGCCCATCCGGGAAGGCTGGGAGCAGCAAAATAAAGCAGGATTACCCAGAAGGCTACGTTGGTCAGCAAGGATTTCAGACTGATGAATACGCTTTCTTTCTCATGTGGCTTGGCTTGGAGTTTTTCTGTCGGAATTGTTTCTATCTTCTTGTCATGTAGGAATAACATCAAAATCACGGCATATGCTATTCCGATGATTCCGAACCAATGGAAAGTGGTGTGCCAAGAGAAAGCGGCAGCCACAGTGGCTCCAAATCCACCGATGGCTTGTCCCATATAAAGTCCTGTCATGTGGATACCCACAGCCAGAGAACGAGATTTTCCCGTGTGGTAGTCTGCAATTAAGGAAAGTCCGGCGGGGATGTAGAGTGCTTCACTCACTCCCATTAAGGCGCGCAGCCAAACAATCTGGTCGAAGGTGTTGGCAATTCCCATCAGGTAGGTGACGGAAGACCATACGAACAGACTTCCAACAATCAGCCATTTACGGCTCAAACGATCGGCGATGATACCTGAAACCGGACTCATGAGGGCATAAATCCAGAGAAAGATTGCCATCAGATATCCAAAATTAGTGGCTGATTGTAGTTCCGTGATATCCACTTGCATGGCTTCCTTCATGGTGCTGAGCATTTGCCGGTCCATATAGTTGAGTAATGCCACGCCCCACAGCAGTCCTACTACAATCCAAGGATAAATCTTAGAGTTTTTCATATATTATGGTTATTCAGATTAGTGATGAAACTTGCCGGATTATTCTCCGGCAAGTATTTCTTTACATAAAGTGTATCCCTTGACCATCATTCTTGGAATATGGAAAGGACCTTTGAACAAGTTACCTTTTGCGGGTTGGGCTACTGTGCCGTCGCGGTGCAGGTATCCATACCATTCGCCGAACTCATTGTCGGGAAAATGGGCATACGTCCACTCACTGATTTGTTTGTGGCGTTTCAGGTACTTTTCGTCTTTGATCAGCTTATAGGCATACAGGTTGGCGATGATGGCTTCGGTTTGCGGCCACCAGAATTTCATGTCCTGTGAATAGTCTTGAGGAGGCAGGTTCTTGCAGTCCTTGAAGTTGATGATGCCTCCGTACTGCTTGTCCCATCCCCATTCCCATGACCAGTCGAGAATGGTCAGCGCCATGTCGATGAGCTCCTTGTTGCCGCCCATGTTACGGGCTACGTCGAACAGGAACCAGGATGTCTCAATGCAATGTCCCGGGTTGATGGTACGTCCGTTCATGGTGTCGATGAATTCTCCTTTAGGACCTACCATTTCAAGTAAAGCCTTAAATTCCGGGTGCATGAAGTAATTTTTCAACGCATGGATGGATTCTTCAATCTGGGCATCCAGTTCTGGGTCGGAAATCACTTGCTTGATGCAGGAAGCCACGTTGACCATGATCATGGTGATGGAATGGCCCTGTGCCTGGAGAGTCGGAAGGTATTTCGGTTCTAGAATGCCCGGTGTGTGCAGGAAATAACGCATCCGCTTGAACAGGTCGAGTGCTTTTTTTGCATATTCCTGGTTGCCGGTAGCCAGTGCATATTCCGACATGGCGATGGCGGCGAAGCTTTCAGAAAACACATATCTTCTTTTCCGGAGTGGGGTACCGTCGGCCATGACTTCGAAATACATTCTTCCGTCTGTATCGAAACAGTGGTTTTCAATGAAATCCAGCGTCAGTTTGGCTGCTTCCAGCCATTCCGGGTTCTTTTCTACATGATTGTAGGCAAAAGAGCAGATAAAGGCAAAACGGCCCTGGAACCATACCGACTTGGTGGTGTCGAACAGCTGTCCGTCGCGTGCCACGCAGGTATATACACCTCCGTGTTTCTTGTCGAGACCATATTTCAGCCAGAAAGGCATGATGTTGTGGGTGAGATCTTCTTTGTAGTTCTCAGCCCAGTACTTTGCGTAGGTATCTATGCACATCATAAGGCCGACGATTAGAATTTGTTGCAACGGTCAAAGAAATTGATAGCTTCCAGTTCCGCCTTCATGCGGGCCTCTTCTTCGTCGGTCATGTTCTGGAACGGTGTACGGTTCTTGCCCAGATCCAGTCCGATCAGTTTCATAATCCGTTTTCCGGCTACGATGTTGCCCCGGTAGTGACAGATTACGTTGATGACATCCTGTGAGAAGTTTTGCAATTCGCGAGCCTTTTCAATGTCGCCGGCTTTCCAGGCATCGAGGATGCCTACCAGGTTGATACCATTGTAGTTAGTCGTTCCACCGATACCGCCTTGTGCACCGCCCATGGCCAGTGACGGAAGGATGGTTTCATCCTGACCGTGCAGCATGTCGAACTTGCCGTTCTTGTACAGGCGGCACTGGTTGTATTCATAAATGCTTTCGTACGTATATTTGATACCGGCAAAGTTCGGAATACGTCCGTCTACAGCTTTCAGTAATTCCACCATCGGCAGGTAGGCACCGTTGAATGCCGGAATGTGATAATAATAGAATGGAAGATTCGGCGCTCCAGCTGCGATTTCTTCGCAGTATTTCACCAGTTCTTCGATACGGCCAATTTTCGGGAAAGGAGGAGCCATGGCACCGATACCCCATGCGCCGATTTTCTGTGCATGTTCGGCCAGCATCTTGCTTGCCTTTACACAGCAGCTTCCCACATGTACAATTACTTTGAAACCTTCGGGAGCTACTTCAATCCAGCGTTCAGCCAGTTTCATGCGTTCTTCTTCCGTCAGCATGTAGCCTTCACCAGATGAACCATTGATGAACACACCTTTCAGGCCGTTTTTTGCCAGCATAGCTGCATACGCAGCAATCGGTTCATAGTTTACTTCCCCATTTTCATAAAACGGAGTAAACGGAGCATCAATTAAGCCAATAATTTTTTCCATAATATTATATTTAATAAATTGATTTATTTAATATCGGCAAAAATAGCGATATAATTTTTATATTACAAGGTTTTTAGGGGCTATTTTGAAAGAAGTTTTTCTTTTTTAAGGGGATAAATTGTAATTTTTGGCGTACGTATTCCTGGTTTTATTTCTCCGCATACCATGTATAAACAATGATGATGTAGCAGGAGAATGCCCCCGGCCCGTGCCATACCCGGGATGTTGGGATGCTGGGCCCATTTTTTATGTGTGAAGTCAAAGCAGAGGAGGTCATCGTTGAACCGATACCAGGATGGGTCGTGAGTGAGATAGTCCTTTCCGGCTTTTCCGTCCAAAGCCTTTTTAAAAATGCTATAGTTGACTCCTCCGGTAAGGATGAGATGTGTGGAGGTTTGGGTGCCGCTTCCTCCCGCCATACAGCGTTTTTCCCCATTCTCTTCCAGAGGTATGTCCGACTCGTACTCCCAGCGGTCGGTTTCGGGGAGATAGCATACGATGTCGTGTGAAAGTATGCTTTCCGAGGTGTTCGATGCTGCCTGGTATCCACCTATTAAATAAAGCTTGTGTGCGTCGTGGACCAGAATCGGCTGTACGCGCTGAGGCCCTGGGTAGGCAGACAGCTTCTGCCAGTTACGGCCTGTGTTCAAGTCCAGTTTGTACAGAGTGTTCTGTCTGTGCTGTTGGTTTCCTCCGGTAAGGTAGATACAGCCGTTAAGAAGGGTGGCCGCGGCGTTGTCTATAGTCTCGGGCAGGGAAGGAAGTGGCTGGATAGTAAACTTTTGTGGAGAGTCGGTAGCTTGAATACGGAATACGCGGGTCAGGCAGGAATCCGCATTGGCTCCTCCGATGCAGACCAACCCTTCCGGAGTTTCTATGGCACAGCCGTAGGCTATTGGGCAGGGAAGTGATGGAAGTGGTATCCACTGTGGGCATTCAGACTGGACATTTAAGGCATAACATTGGTCGTAATACACTTTCTCTCCTCCTTCGGCAGCGGGTTTGAGGGGAAAGTTGCAGCCCCCACCCACTATCAGCCAGTCTTTTATGAAGCCCGCAAAAGGAGCGGATACACCTTGTGCAATCGGATAGTCGGGTATAGATTGTGCCAAAGATATTGCATACTGGAATACCAAGATTCCCCAAATCAGGAGTTGTTTTTTTTTCATACGTATCTTTATTCGGTTAATGGAGGATGGAATTATTTTTGCTAAAATAAGCATAATATTTAAGTAGTCCATGATTTAATGAAGAATTTTCTTGGTTTTCGCTATAGATAATTAATATTTTGCTTTTGTTGTTTTGTATCAATAAATTTATTATCTTAGCCATCGGTTCGTTGGGAAGGTCATTTTAATAAGTATGACCGCCTTATGGGACGTTGATATTAATAAAACAAAGAATAGCCTATTATTTTGGCTGGTTATTGCGGGTTTAACTAAAGTATGGTTATGATATTATGGTACACAAGTTAATCGAAGGTCTGGGAAATGGCACAAAAAATATGCTTACTCAAAAGCGGATAATTACCTATCTGATGCACAATCACTCGTCTACTATTCCTGATTTGGCGAAAGACATAGACTTGAGTATTCCGACTGTCACCAAGTTTGTGATGGAACTGGTGGAAGAAGGATACATCATCAATTATGGAAAGCAGGAGACCAGTGAAGGCAGACCTCCTAATCTGTATGGATTGAATCCGGATTCAGCGTATATGGTGGGAGTGGATATCAAGGCATTTTGTCTGAATATCGGTTTGATGAACTTTACAGGTGATATGGTAGATATTCAGATGGGAATAGAATGTCGTCTCGACAATACGCTGGAAAGTTTGGATTTGCTGATTCAGCATATTTGTACTTTCATTGAGAAACATAAAAATATCAGGGACAGAATTCTTCAGGTGGGAGTAAACATATCCGGGCGTGTGAATCCGGAAGAAGGCTATAGCTTCAGCATGTTTAATTTCGAGGAACGTCCGCTGGCCGAGATTTTGACTGAAAAAATAGGGATTCCGGTGAGCATTGACAACGACACCCGTGCCATGGCCTATGGCGAGTTGCTGAAAGGGGTGGTGAAAGGAGAAAAAGATGTGGTGTTCATCAATCTCAGCTGGGGACTTGGTTCAGCCTTTATCATTGACGGAAAAATCTATACGGGTCGTTCGGGATTCTCGGGAGAATTTGGTCATTTCAATGTGTTTGACAATGAAATCATCTGCCGTTGCGGGAAAAAGGGATGTCTGGAAACCGAAGTTTCCGGTTCGGCGTTACATCGGATTCTTTGTGAGCGGGTAAAGAACGGGCAGACTTCCATTCTTTCCAAGCGAATTCTTACAGGGGATGCTCCGCTTACGTTGGAAGAGATTGTGGAGGCCACTAATAGGGAAGATATCCTGTGTATTGAATTGGTGGAAGAAATCGGACGCAAACTGGGGCGTTATCTTGCAGGGCTGATTAATCTGTTCAATCCGGAACTGGTGGTCATCGGCGGAACGCTGGCGTTGACGGAAGATTATATTTTGCAACCCATCAAGACGGCAATCCGCAAATACTCCTTGAATCTGGTAAGTAAAGATTCTGCGGTGGTCTTGTCGAAGTTGCAGGCAAAAGCAGGAGTGGTAGGCGCCTGTCTGTTATCCAGAAGCAAATTGTTTGAATGGTAAATTATAGAAATAGGTGAGCCTGTCAGGAATGATTCATTTCAGACAGGCTTGTTTTTGTGCATACCTTTATTTTTTCTATTCTTCCGCCCGATATTCCAGTATGTCCCCCGGCTGGCAGTCCAGTTCCTTGCAGATAGCCTCCAAGGTGGAGAAGCGTATGGCCTTGGCCTTTCCTGTTTTCAGAATGGAGAGATTTGCCGGTGTCAGGTCAATCCGTTCGGCAAGCTCTCCCAGCGAAACTTTCCGTTTCGCCATCATCACATCTAGATTTACGATAATCGGCATAGTTAGTAGTTGGGTTAAATAGTTAAATCTTGTTCTTCCTGCATCTGGATACCTATCTCAAACAACAAGGATACCAGCACGAAAACGGCTCCTATCACAATCAGCAGGATGCTGTTCTGATGGAATGTGTCTATTGGGGTGAGATTGACGATGACATTCATCAGTACTCCCGAAAGCATTGTGGAGATTCCGATGGCTGACAAAATCCGTTGGTTGACGCGACAGAATACTTTTCCTTTTTTCACGTTGCGTGCCATGAAATAGGTCAGCAGGCCGATAAAGAAAATGGCGTAGCACTCAATGGCTTGTACCAACGCTTCCCATATAAAAGTATCGTTGTTGTCTTTTCCCATTTCATAACAGAGAGGCAATATCTGGCTAAAGCCGTAAGCAATGGATGCAAAAAGGCTGAGTACCGAAACAAAGTCGCAGTATTGCATCAGGCGCTTGTAGGATTGGGTTTTCATTGTTCGAGTGTTTAATTAAATGGTCAAATCGTTTTCTTCTTTCAGTCGCAGGCCGAGGGCAAAGATTTCAGCAGCCAGCAGGGCGATGAAACCTAAAATCAGTGTGGAGTCAGAAAAAGCCATCAGGGTGTTGAATTCGCTTCCCGCCAGTTCAATGGCCTGTGCAAACTGATGGTTTGAAATCCAGATACTGATATACCCAAGTACACACATCCCTACCATGCTCCAACCGATGCGGCGCAGGTGTTTTACGTTAATCCAGTCGAACACGATGTTCCGGTTGATGTGTATTATCAGCTTGCCGAAATAGACAACGACATAGATAAATCCAACGAGGACAATGAAACCGATGAATCCCTGTAATACACTGATGCCAAGACTAATATTGGTGTAAGGATATTCAATCAGTGCTGTCATAGGTTTGATGGCCAGTTGCTTGCCGTCTTTTAGGTTGGTGACCGTACCGGCTGTTTCCGTCAGGTCGGTGGGCAGAATGTGCACCGTTTTATATTGGGGAACGTCCATGATTTCTCCTTGAGCGGTTTTCATGCCGATTTCAATTCCGTTGATAAATATTTTTGCGACCATGTATACATTTCCGGAAACAGACAGCAGAAAAGCGGCAATCACGCATGCACAGAATATATTCAATTTCTTTTTCATAATGCAGATGAAAATTTTAAATGGTCAAATCATTTATTGTTTTCTAGTTCAATAACTTCTGCCTGGGCAGGCTGCTGCCAGGAAGCCGGTTGCGGAATCAGCTTCTTTTGGATGAACAATACGCAGAGGATGGTGAGGACAAATCCTCCGGCTGCCATGAGTGCCGCTCCGGTGGCTCCGTAAGTAGAAACCATGGTCGCATTCGGGTCGTCTGCCGATAAGAAAGCAATCACAGCCGTACCGTTGTTGACAAAGTGCATTAGGATGCCGGGGAGCAGGCTGCCCGTGCGGTAGTACATCCATCCCAGTGCCAGGCCGGTGACAAAGGCGAAAGGTGCTTGTACCCAGTTGCCGTGTACCAGTCCGAAAATCAGAGAGGAAAGTACGATGGCCCCTGCCGGATGTTTCCATTTGCGGAGCAGATGTCCCTGAATGGCACCACGGAACAGCAGTTCCTCTACGAGGGGAGCCATGATGACGATGGCCACGATACCTAAGGGATGGTGCATCATCATGTCAAAGGCGGCTTCCATATTGTTGGGCAGGTCGGCCAGTTCGTTGAAGTAGTTGGTCCATAAGCCCATTGCTAAGATAAATACCGCCGAAGTGACCAACAGTTTGGGTGAGCAGTGATATCCCCAAGTCTTCCGGTCCAGGCCCACATATTTACCTGCCAGCAAATGAATGCCTACTGCAGCGGTAGAGAGTACCTGTGCCAGCATAATCAGGTTTGTATAAAGAGCGTCGGGGATCTTCGGTAATTCGAAGGTGTGGCGATACCACATGTATCCACAGATGGCTACCCCCATGAAAGCCAGTTGGTAAGCAAAGAAATACAGTAATAATTTGATGGTGCGTCCCATAATCGTGTACGTTTTAAAAAGTTTGTTTACTTGTTGGTTGAAAGTTTCTGAAGAACTGGACCTTCAGTGCCCCAGGTCAGCAGATAAGCCGGATTCCAGGCTTTTCGGTCCGCATCCCAGCGGTAAGCCTTTTTCTCGGTCAGGGTTCCCAGTGTGTCGTACCGGTATTCGTACTTCCACTTGGGAGTGAGTGTTTTGCCGTCTTCATTCAGGGTAGATACCGTCAAGCTCTGCTGGTTCTGTCCGTAAATGAAGGTTTCTTTTGCGTGTGCGTGTGTGGCTGTCAATGTCATCAGCACAGCAGCGATTCCTGCTGCCAGTGTCTTTTTTGTGAATGTCTTTTTCATAACTGTACGTGTTTGTGTGTAAATAATAGTGTGTGTCGTTTGTATTCGATAAATATTTATCGTTTTTCGATATGCAAATGTAGGTGTTATTTTTGAACTACAAAAGAAAAACAGAGATATTTTATCGAAAAACGATAAATTTCCCCTTTTTTACGGGAAAAATGAGGCTTAAAGGATTGGAAAAGGATAAAAGAGGACTTTGCAGGCTTTAAGGAGCATAGGCGTATGGTGAGGTCTGAATTTTGGAAAACCTAAGGGTATGGATGGAGAAATGCAGTGGTTTATTTTACGTTTCTCTTACGGAAAACATACGTTTCTCAATGCGGAAACGTACGTTTCGCGATAGGAAAATGTACGTTTCTATATAGGGAAACATAAAAAATACTGATAAATTCTCCTTTTAATGCCGTGTTAGATTTAAAATTAATACTTTTACGTTGTCTTTAGATTCAACAAAAACCTGTATTTACCATGAAAACTCGATTAAGAATGTATTGTGTAAGTTGTCTGGTAACTTTAGGGGCCGTACAACTTTCCGCACAAACTTATCATTGGATACATAGCAGTGAGAATGATACTTGGCAGCAATCCATTGTCCGTTTGAAAAGCGAAGTAAATACCCTTCCGGATGTGTCTGTGGACGGAAAGGCTAAAATCGCCACGTTTAAGACTTGGGGAGTCACTTTCAATGAGCTTTGTTGGGATGCGTTGGGCGTGCTGACCCGTGAAGAGCAGGATGAAATTTTGAAAAAGGTATTTGCTCCGGATGGTGATTTGCGTATCGGGCGAGGACGAATTTCATTGGGTGCCAACGACTATGCCCGTTCCTGGTACAGCTGCGATGAGGTGGAAGGGGATTTTGAATTACGTTACTTCAACATCGACCGGGATAAACAGGCGATTATTCCTTTCATCCGGGCGGCACAGAAATACAATCCGGCACTTACCTTTTGGGTTTCTCCCTGGTCTCCCCCCAGCTGGTTGAAAATAAATGGAGATTATCCGGTGTTGAGCAGTCCGGCCAATCATCTGTCGCCGAAGTTGGATTACCTGCTGTATGGAAATGTAGGCGGAACGACCGATCCGGACGAGATGAAGCTGGTGGGAGAACGCAAAGGAAAATTCCCCCGTCAGCTGGCTACTACCGACTATATGATACAAGACCCTCGCTATTTGCGGACGTATGCCAATTACTTCTGTAAGTTCATCGATGCCTACAAGGCAGAAGGCATTCCTATTGATATGGTGATGTATCAGAATGAGGCGTACAGCTATACGCCCTATCCCGGATGTGCATGGACGGCAGAAGGTACTATCCTCTTTAATCGGGATTACCTGGCTCCGGTACTGAAAAAGGCGCATCCCGAGGTGAAGTTGTATTTAGGTACCCTGAACACGAACCGGCAGGATCATGTGGAGAAGATTCTTTCGGACAAACAGTTGCAGGCTTGTATTTCCGGAATGGGTTTTCAGTGGGAAGGACGCGAGATTCTGGCAGCCATCCGGCAGCAGCATCCCGACTGGAGTTACATTTGTTCCGAGAGTGAATGTGGCTGGGGAAGCTTCGACTGGAAGTCGGGCGAACATACTTTTGAACTAATCAATCATTATCTGGGGAACGGATGCAACGAGTATAACCTTTGGAATTTTATCCTTTCGGATAATGGAGAAAGCACCTGGGGATGGAAACAGAATGCCTTGATTCGGGTTGATTCAAAGACACGTACGTTTACGTATACACCTGAATACTTTGCGGTGAAGCATTATGCTCATTACATCGCTTCCGGTTCGGAAGTACTGGCTTATAAGCCAGAAGGAGACGACAAGAAACCGGTGCTGGTGGTAAAGACTCCGGCGCAGAAATATGTGGTGATAGCCGGAAACTTCAAGGAAGAGTCACAAAAGCTGACCGTAAAGTTGGGCAAGCGGTATTTGGAAGTGGTGTTGACTCCTCATTCCATGAATACATTTGAAATGAAATAATACAGAAAGGCATTGAAAATTTGGAAGGCAAGATAATGAAACAGGCTATGGTTGGGAAGCACTTATTTATCGCAATTTTGTTGGGAATCATATTGTCGAGCAATACCTATAAGAAAGAATCGCCCTCCTTGGCGGGGATGACCGTAGAATTAGCCGAGACTCCTCTTGGTGTAGACACCCCCGCTCCGAGGTTTGGCTGGCAGCTGACGACCACTTCGAAGGAAAGAGGAATCTATCAGACGGCCTATCAGCTGACAGTCCAAGATGAGGCAGGAAAGCGGGTATGGGATTCCGGAAAGGTGACGGGAGATATCTCCCAGCATGTGGTGTACCAAGGAGAAGCTTTGCAGCCGACGACCCGTTATACGTGGCAGGTAAAGGTATGGAACAATCAAGGAAAGGTGCAGGAAGGAACGTCCTGGTTTGAAACCAGTCTGCTGACAGACCACGAGGCGAATGGCTGGCACGGAGCCCGATGGATTGGGGGTGGCGACGAGGATATGGTACTTTATTCACCCTATCTGCCTGTGTTCCGCTTGGATTTTTCTTTCCAGATGAAGGAGCAGGCCGTATCCCGTAAGATAGCTTTTGTGTATGGAGCGAATGACGAGCGGTTGATGGATACGAACAAGAACCTGTATCATCTTTCCAATGGGAAGGATGCTTCTTACATCAAGGTGGAGTTCGACTTGACGCCGCTGAAAGGAGACGGAAACGCATGGATACATCTTTATCGTGCGGGTTATCAGCCCGATGACAAGCCTTCCGTACCGTTGAAATCTTTTTTGATACCGAATGACGTGTTGAATGCCGGGAACCAGTATCAGGCGCATACTTTCTCTCTGTATTCCAACTTGGGTTTCACGACCCTGAAAAAAGGAGACGTGCAGTTGGGGGAAGTAAATGTGAATCCCTTGGGGCAGGGAGGCGACTTCATTGCCTTTCCCGTAGTGGGTGAGGTGGGCTTTGCCTTGGAGGATGCGAAGGCTTTTTCGGGTGTGAAGACGGATATCCGTAATTTCCGGAGTCCGGAAAACCGACTGACTTCCGTGAAGCTGGATGCGTCTCGATTGAAAGGAGTGAGGAAATGGTATGTGCAAGACCCGAGCCGTAACTCCATGCCGATGTTGCGTACGGAGTTTGCGACTTCCTCCAATAAAATCAAGAAAGCACGGCTGTATGTCACTTCCCGCGGTATTTATGAGATGTATCTCAACGGGCAGCGGGTAGGAAAGGATTATTTCAATCCGGGCGTAACGCAGTATAATAAAACACACCTGTATCAGGTGTACGATGTGACGCAGCTGGTACAAACTGGGAAGAATGCACTGGGTGCGTTGCTGGCCGAAGGGTGGTGGAGCGGAGGTGCCACTTATGCCGGAGAAAACTGGAACTTCTTCGGCGACCGTCAGTCGTTGCTGGCCCAGCTGGTAGTGACGTACGAGGATGGACAGCAGCAGACGGTGGTCACTTCACCGGACACATGGAAGTATTTCAACCAGGGACCGGTGGTGTATGGCAGTTTCTTTCAGGGAGAAGTCTATGATGCCCGGAAGGAACAGGCAATCGCCGGATGGTCTTGCCCGGGTTACGAAGATGCGGCGTGGAAGCCAGCGGTGGAAGTGACGCTGGAAAATCATGTCAGTCAGGTGGGAGGAGGAAACGTGCCGAAAGTGAACGATTATTCGGCTTTTCACTTGAAGGCCCAGTATGGCCAGACGGTACGGGCCATTCAGTAACTGACGGCTCGGTCGGTGGAAGAAGTACGGCCGGGTATCTTCGTGTACGACATGGGACAAAACATGGTGGGAGTGCCTGAAATCACGCTCCACGGAATGGAAGCGGGCCGGGAAATCAATCTCCGTTATGCCGAAGTGAAATATCCGGACTTGCCGCGTTATGCCGGTAACGAGGGAATGATTATGCTCGAAAATATCCGTGCGGCAATGGCACAGGACAAATATATCACCAAGGGAGGGGAGGAAACGATTGCGTCGCGGTTCACTTATCATGGCTATCGGTATGTCGAGATTACGGGCATTGACAAGGCCTTGCCCTTGGAAAGTGTGAAGGGTACGATGCTGAGCTCGATTGACGGGCTTGCTTCTCAGTATGAAACTTCGAACGAAAAAGTGAATCGGCTGTGGCACAACATCGTGTAGTCGACCTATGCCAACTTCTTCTCCATCCCGACCGACTGTCCGCAGCGGAACGAACGCTTGGGGTGGGCGGGAGATATCTCGGTCTTCTCCCGGACGGCGACTTACTTGGCCGATGTGCCGCAATTTCTTTGCCGTTATTTGCAGGCCATGCGCGATGTGCAGCGGGAAGACGGACGTTTCCCCGACGTAGCTCCGCTGGGTGTAGGCTTTGGGGGCTTGTTGTGGGGTAGTGCGGGCATCACGGTGCCTTGGGAAGTGTACCAGCAGTACGGCGACAAGAGTTTGCTGGCGGCACATTATGCGGCGATGGGCCGTTACATCGATTATATACTGGCAAAGACCATCAACCCGGAAACGGGTATCTTGGAGCAGGAGAAGGTGTGGGGAAATCTGGGCGACTGGCTGGGGCCGGAGGACAACAAGAACGACAAGACACTGATGTGGGAGGCTTATTTTTTGTACGACTTAGATATCATGGTGAAAGTGTCCAAGCTATTGGGCAAGGAAAGTGAGGCACGGAGGTATGCGGATTTGTATCGGAAGCGGAAGGATTTCTTCCTGCGTACGTATGTGGATAAAGCAACGGCCCGGACGATTTCTTCCGGGGCCGACGGGCCTGAAAAAGGGAAACCGGTAGACATACAGACTTCGTACGTGCTGCCGCTGGCGTTCGGTCTTGTCCCGCCGGAGCTTCGGGAAGAGTTTGCTGCTCGTCTCGCCCAAACGGTTCGGCGGGAAAATGTGGGTGACGACGGAAAGACTTATCCGGCGTATTCTTTGATGACGGGATTCATCGGGACGGCCTGGATTAGCAAGGCATTGTCGGACAATGGCTACGACGACGTGGCTTACAAGTTGTTGCAGCAGACCACCTATCCTTCGTGGCTGTATTCCGTGGAACAGGGAGCTACGACCATCTGGGAGCGGCTGAATTCTTATACTCATGTGGATGGTTTTGGGGAAAACAACCGGATGAACTCGTTCAATCATTATTCATTCGGGGCCGTAGGGGCTTGGATGTATGCCTATTCACTGGGGATTATGCGGGATGAGAATCATCCGGGATTCAAGCATTTTGTGTTGTCCCCGCGGGTAGACCCGACCAGACAGATGAGGTTTGCCCGTGGGCATTATGACTCTTTGTACGGTCGGATAGAAAGTGCATGGGAAGTGAAAGACGGGGAAGTGAGGTATTCATTCACTGTTCCGGCCAATACGAGTGCCACACTTTATTTGCCGGTTGCTTCGGCCGACAAGGTGACGGGAAACGGTCGTGTCTTGCAGGCAGGAAAAGAGGGTGTAAAAGAAGTGGTGTGGCAGGAGGGTATGCTCCGGGTGGAAGTGTTGTCGGGTACTTATCATTGGGTGGTGGCCTCCGCAGACGTTCTCGGTCGAAGACATTGAGAAGAGTTTTTCGTAAGATTTCTAAGAGCTTGTTTTTTTTAACTATAATAAGTGGTCACATAAAAATCTCCTGCTTTCAGTCCTAATATAGAGGCTAAAGCAGGAGATTTTTATTGTCACAATTCTATCTTGAGGACGATTGGGTTTCGTTGCTCCTTTTATCCTTTGTTTTCCTTGCTCTTCCGCTGTACGATGCGGGCACCGGCAGGTACACTTTCCGTCACCCAGATGTTACCGCCGATGGTGGCACCTTCGCCGATGGTGATACGTCCCAGGATGGTGGCGTTGGAATAGACAATCACATTGTCTTCCAGTATCGGGTGGCGGGGAATACCTTTGATAGGATTCCCTTGCTCGTCGCAGGGGAAGCTCTTGGCTCCCAAGGTGACTCCCTGATACAGTTTCACGTGGTTACCGATGATGCAGGTCGCTCCGATGACCACACCTGTGCCGTGGTCAATAGTAAAGTGGTGTCCGATTTGGGCACCCGGATGGATGTCGATACCGGTTTCGGAATGGGCCATTTCGGTGATGATACGCGGGATGAGTGGTACGTTAAGCCGGTAAAGTTCGTGGGCAATCCGGTAGTTGGTCACGGCCCGGATGACCGGATAGCAACAGATGATTTCTCCGAAGCACGTGGCGGCAGGGTCACCGTAGTAGGCAGCCTCTACGTCCGTGGCCAGGATACGTCGGATTTCAGGCAGACGGCTGATGAATTCCGCTGCCAGTTGGGTTGCTGTGGCCCGGCAGGGAGATTGGCAGTCACATTGTCCTTCGTTTTCCACGCCGAAGCACAATCCGGCCTGTATTTGTTCAATCAGTAGGGAAAACAGCTCTTCGATGTTGACTCCGATGTGGTAGTTGATGGTCTGGCTGTTGATGGTTGAGTTTCCGAAATAGCCGGGAAACAGGATGGCGCGTGCCAGTTCCACAATCCGTTCCAGCGATTTTCCCGAAGGAAGCGGCTCTCCTTCCCGATGCTGATGGAACAGTCCCCGGTAGGATTGGTTATCGGAAAGTTCGTCAACGGCCTTAGTCAGTATATGCGTGTAATCAGTTGGACTCATGGACATTTCATTTTGATAATGGACAAAAGTAGCGATATTTTGTGATGAATCCAATAAAATCCTATTTTTGTGGAAAAATCAGTGCAGTATGGTAGTGAACAAGAAAAATCCTTTTGCTTTCAAGGCGAAGCAGAGCCACAAGAAAAAGACAAGTGGAAAACGGGTCGGGAAATCCCGTCCGGAAAAAGCGAATAACCAGTTGAACCGCAGGGTGAAATAATAAGAATCCCCGTTCTTCTTGGCAAGACTGAGGTCTTTAAGAAGAACGGGGAGTTTTTTATGGGATAGAACGGATGTGGGTCCGTTATTCTTCAGCCAAAACAAAATCCAGCTGTTTCTTGGCCAGGTTGGCACGGGCCACTTTAATTTTAATCGGGTCACCGAGGCTGAACTTCTGGTGATGGCGTCGTCCGATGAGGCAGTAGTTCTTTTCATCGAACTCGTAGAAGTCGTTGCCCAAATCACGCATGGCAATCATGCCCTCGCATTTGTTTTCATTGATTTCTACGTAAAGGCCCCATTCCGTGACTCCGGAAATGACTCCATCGTAGACTTGTCCGATACGTTCGCCCATGAATTCCACTTGTTTGTATTTCACGGAAGCACGTTCCGCACTGGCGGCTGTCTGTTCCATGGCCGAACTGTGTTCGCACAAGGTTTCGTATTTGTCGGCCTGTGCACTCCGTCCTCCTGCCAGGTAGCGGGTGAGCAGACGATGTACCATCAGGTCCGGGTAACGGCGGATAGGAGAGGTGAAGTGGGTGTAATAATCAAATCCCAGTCCGTAGTGTCCGATGTTGTAGATGGAGTAACGGGCCTTCTGCATGGCACGCAAGGAAACTGTTTCTATCAGGTTCTGTTCCTTCTTGCCGTTGATTTCCGTGAGCAGGTGGTTGAGTGACTTGGAGACCTCCACCTTGCTGCCTCCCGTACGGATTTTGTAACCGAAGCGGGCGATGAACTGGTTCAGGTTGTCCAGCTTGTCGGGGTCCGGAAGGTCGTGGATACGATAAGGGAATACCTTCGGCTTCTTGTTCTTGGGTACCTTCCCGACGTATTCGGCCACGGTACGGTTGGCCAGCAGCATGAATTCCTCAATCAGCTTGTTGGCTTCCTTGGAAACCTTGAAATACACGCTGAGCGGTTTCCCGTTTTCGTCAATCTCGAATTTCACCTCGCAACGGTCGAAGTTGATGGAGCCGGCACTCATTCGTTTCTCTCGCAGAATCTGAGCCAGACGGTTCAGTTCCAGAATTTCTTCCTTATAGTCACCTTCTCCTGTTTCAATAATCTGTTGTGCTTCTTCGTATGTGAAGCGGCGGTTGGACTTGATGACGGTGTGGCGGATACGGAAATTCTTCACTTCGGCCTTGTCGTTCATGTCGAAGATGACAGAGTAAGCCAGCTTTTCCTCGTCCGGTCGCAGAGAGCAGATGAAGTTGCACAACCGTTCCGGCAGCATCGGGATGGTGCGGTCGACCAAATAGACGGAAGTGGCACGTTTCACAGCCTCCTTGTCGATGATGCTTCCTTCTTTCACATAATGCGAAACGTCGGCGATGTGTACACCTACCTCCCACAGTCCCGGTTTCAGGTTGCGGATAGACAGGGCATCGTCGAAGTCCTTGGCGTCTTTCGGGTCGATGGTGAAGGTCACCACGTCGCGGAAGTCTTCACGTTCGGCATAGTCTTCCGGTGTGATTTCAGCCGACAGTTTTTCAGCAGCCGCTTCCACAGCCTGCGGATAAGTGTAAGGCAATCCGTATTCGGCCAGGATGGCATGCATTTCGGTGGTATTGTCGCCGGCTTTTCCCAAAATGTCAATCACTTCTCCAAACGGGTTCTTAGCCTCTTCCGGCCATTCGGTGATACGGACTACAGCTTTGTCGCCGTTCTTTCCGCCTTTCAGCTTGTCCTTTGGGATAAAGATGTCGTTGGCCAGTGTGTTGGCTTCTGTCAGCAGGAAGGCATAATTCTTGGAGACTTTCAATACGCCGACAAACGTTTCGTTGGCATGTTCCAAAATCTCGATTACCTGTCCTTCCAGCTGGCGCTTCTTGCATTTGGCACACAAGGACACTTTCACTTTGTCGTTGTTCATGGCGTGCGCGGAGTTACGTTCTGCAATGAAAATCGGTTCTCCGCCGTCGTCGGGGATAAACGAGTTCTTTCCGTTACTTTTCCTCTGGAAGGTACCGGTCAGAATCTGTCCTTTGTCATTGATTTTATAGCGCCCCTTTTCGATTTCAATCAGGAAATTGTCTTCCACCATTTCCTCTACGACATCGACACAGAGCATTTTTCCCGGATGGGTCGTGAGTTTTAGAGCTTGGAACAACTGCTTGAGGCTGAATGCTTCATTCGGCTTTGTGCGGAAATAGTTGAGCAGCATTTCTACGAGCTCTTTTTTCTTCAGGTGCTTTCCGCCTTTTTTCTCTTTTTTCTTTTTAGCCATGTTGTTTATAGTTTAGAGCCGGCTCCTCTCTTAGTAACCGGCATGTTCGATTATACAAAGAAAGCAAATTCCACGGAATAAACGCGGATTTTTCTGTTAAGATGCTGAAAAACTATTATCTTTGCCGCGTTCTTATTACAAAGTCTGATATGAATGAAGTTGAATCATCCGTCCGCGAGCATGAGATATACAAAGTGACCCTGGTAGGAAGCCTGGTGAACATTTTGCTGGTAGTCTGCAAGTTTGCGGCAGGTTTCTGGGGCAAGAGTGCGGCCATGATTGCCGATGCGGTCCATTCTTTGTCGGATTTGATTACGGATTTAATCGTAATCGTCTTTGTACGCATTTCCAGTAAGCCAGAAGACAAAGACCATGACTATGGGCATGGCAAGTATGAAACGCTGGCTACTCTACTGATTGGAGCGGCCCTGCTGGCTGTGGGCGTGGGCATTTGCTGGAGTGGAGTGGAGTCGATTGTACTCTTTTTCAGAGGAGAGACATTGCAGTCTCCCGGTTGGATTGCCCTGGTAGCAGCCATTGTATCCATTGTATCCAAGGAAATTTTGTTTCATTATACCCGTATTGTCGGGAAACGTTATAACAGTCCGGCGGTCATTGCCAATGCCTGGCATCACCGCAGCGATGCCTTTTCTTCCATCGGTACGGCCATCGGTATCGGAGGAGCCATTCTGTTGGGCGACAGCTGGCGGGTACTCGACCCGTTGGCGGCAGTGATTGTCAGTGTCTTTATTGTGCAGGTGGCTGTCAAGCAGCTCAAGTCGTGTGTGGACGAATTGCTGGAACGCTCGCTTCCGGACGATATTGAACAGGAAATCACCAAGATTGTCTTGTCGGAGGAAGGGGTGTCAGAACCTCATCATCTGTGTACCCGGCGGATAGGAAGTCATTATGCGATGGACATGCATGTACGCATGGATGGGAATATTCCATTGCATGAGGCACACGAGAAAGCGACCGCAGTGGAGCGTAAGTTAAGAGAAGCTTTCGGAGCAAATACGTATATCAGTATCCATGTCGAACCAGAAAAATAAGTGTATGGAGAAAAAGATATTGGTGACCGGTGCCAGTGGGTTTATTGGCAGTTTTCTGGTGGAAGGGGCCTTGGAACGGGGCTTTCAGGTATGGGCAGGCGTGCGGAAAACCAGCAGCCGGAAATATTTGCAGGATGCACGCATTCGTTTTGCGGTGTTGGATTTCACCGATTCCGACCGCTTGGCCGGACAGCTGGAGGAACAGAAACGCTTGTATGGGAAATGGGATTACATCATTCATTGTGCCGGGGTGACCAAATGCCTGGATAAGGCCGATTTTGAAATCGGAAATTACTGGGCTACGCGGCATTTTATCGAGACGCTGAAGCGCTTGGACATGCTTCCCGTGAACTTTATTTACATTAGTTCGTTAAGTATATTCGGACCGATACGTGAGAAAGATTACACTCCCATTTGCGAGGAAGATACGCCACGCCCGAATACGGCGTATGGATTGAGTAAGCTTCATACAGAGGAATACCTGAAATCTTTGTCCGGTTTCCCGTATGTGATTTTCCGTCCTACCGGCGTGTACGGGCCTCGGGAGCGAGATTATTTCCTGATGGCCAAGTCTGTAAAGCAGCATGTGGATTTTGCGGCAGGCTTTAAGCGTCAGGACATCACGTTTGTTTTTGTGAAAGATTTGGTGCAGGCCATTTATCTGGCCATTGAAAAGAATGTCACCGGCCGGGCCTATTTCGTGAGTGACGGGAAAGTGTACAGTAGCCACACGTTTTCCGATCTGATTCGGAGGGAGCTGGACAATCCGTGGATGGTTCGTGTGGTGTGTCCGTTGTTTCTCTTGAAAGCCATCTCGTTTGTGGCAGAGAATATTGGGCGGTTGGCCCGGAAGACCAGTACATTGAACTGTGACAAGTATCGTATCATGAAGCAGCGGAACTGGAGGTGTGACATTTCCCCGCTGGAAAAAGAGTTGGGCTATGTGCCTGAATATCCGTTGGAGAGAGGTGTAAAAGAAATAATTGCCTGGTATAAGAAAGAAGGATGGCTATAGAACTGAAGTTATTTGAACGAGTAGAAAGTGGGAAGGGACTGTTTGCAGTAGAAAGCATCAGTTTGATTTATAATGCCCTGACCTCTATTTTGATTTTGTTGCTCTATCCCCGGATGGACCATCCCGGGACCATGTTGCTGGAACGTCTGGGTATTGTAGTACTGACGTTCGTACTGATTCATTTGTATCAGGCATTTCCCTGCCGGTTGACAGCTTTTGTCCGGATGGTGGTGCAGATGTCACTGCTGGCCTACTGGTATCCGGACACGTTTGAGTTCAACCGTCTGTTCCCGAACCTGGACTATCTGTTTGCTTCTGCCGAACAGACCATTTTCCATTGCCAGCCCTCCGTGGAATTCAGTAAGCTGTGTCCCTCGGTATGGTTCAGTGAGCCGTTCAATATGGGTTACTTCTTCTATTATCCCATGATGCTGATTGTGGTGGTGTATTACTTTCTGACCCGGTTTGAGTGGTTTGAGAAAATCTGTTTTGTGTTGGTCACCTCTTTCTTCATTTACTACCTGTTCTATATTCTGGTGCCGGTTGCAGGTCCGCAGTTTTATTTCCCGGCCATTGGGATGGACAAGGTGAATGCGTGTGACTTTACGCCCATCGGCGATTATTTCAACCACAATACGTTCTTGCTTCCGGGGCCCGGATATGAGCATGGATTCTTCTATAATCTGGTGGAGGCCTCTCAGGAAGTGGGCGAACGCCCTACCGCCGCTTTCCCCAGCTCGCATGTGGGTATCTCTACCATTGTGATGATTATGGCCTGGCGTGTGAACCGGAAGCTGGCTTATATCCTTTTCCCGTTCTATGTGTTGCTTTGCTGTGCCACGGTCTACATTCAGGCGCACTACCTGATTGATTCTCTCGTGGGATTGATTACCGCATTCTTCGTGTACCAGCTGGCTACGCTGATGTACAAGCGGTGGTTCATTTCGCCCGTTTTCAAGCGCATCATGTATTAAGGAAAAAGTCGGTAAGGAGTCTTATTCCTTACCGAATGTATTTTCAATGTGATCTAGGATGGTATTTAACTCCTGGAGTGTCTCTGCACGCAGCATGGCGATGCGGGTATCCTTGAAGTTGGGAATCCCTTTGAACAGCGGGGAGGCAGCCAGGTGGCGGCGCACGTGCAGAATACCTCTGCGTTCATCCAGCAGGTTCACACTGTCGAGTACTTCCTGTCGTAAGACATCCATCCGCCATTTGAAAGAAAGGGGTGGAAGTTCTTCTCCGGTCTCCAGATAATGCTTTACTTCCTTGAAAATCCAGGGACGTCCGAAACTGGCCCGTCCAATCATGATGGCATCCACGCCGTAGCGGTCGAAACATTCTTTGGCATGTTGAGGGGTGGTGATGTCGCCATTGCCAATGATAGGGATGTGCATTCTCGGATTCTTCTTGACTTCACCGATGAGTGTCCAGTCGGCTTCTCCCGTATACATTTGGGCACGGGTACGTCCGTGGATGGTCAGGGCCTCAATGCCGCAATC
Organism: Phocaeicola fibrisolvens; assembly: GCF_025567125.1. NCBI lineage: Bacteria > Pseudomonadati > Bacteroidota > Bacteroidia > Bacteroidales > Bacteroidaceae > Phocaeicola > Phocaeicola fibrisolvens. The sequence continues at coordinate 57,785 of NZ_JAOQJI010000004.1, forward strand.
CTGCAACTGTTCCGCCAGTTCCACGATAATCTTGTGCTCCGCATCCCATCCCAAACGAGTTTTTACGGTGACCGGAATCTTGACGGCATCGACCACGGCACGGGTGATTTCCAGCATCTTGGGTACGTTCTGCAACAGTCCCGAACCAGCTCCCTTGCCGGCCACTCGTTTCACCGGACATCCGAAGTTCAGGTCCAGAATGTCAGGCTGTGCCTGTTCCACGATGCGGGCTGCTTCCACCATCGTATCGGTATCTTTTCCGTAAATTTGGATGGCTACCGGGCGTTCCTTTTCGCTGATGTTCAGTTTCAGCATTGTTTTTCCCACCGAACGGATCAACGCATCGCTCGACACGAACTCCGTGTACACCATGTCGGCACCGAACTGCTTGCACATGAGGCGGAAAGCAGGGTCGGTGACATCTTCCATCGGGGCCAGCAACACTGGCTTTTCTCCTAAATCTATGTTCCTAATTTTCATTGGCTTGATATTGTCGCGCAAAGGTAGTGAAATTTTATTATATCCCGAAAAAACGCTACCTTTGCGCGGTAATATCATAATAGTGGAAATGAGTTATACAATCAAAGACTTTGAAATCATGGCACCTGTTGGCTCGCGTGAGTCGTTGGCAGCTGCCCTTCATGCCGGAGCTGATTCCATCTATTTCGGCATTGAGAGTTTGAACATGCGTGCGCGCTCGGCAAGCACTTTTACCATAGAAGACTTGCGTGAAATCGCCAAGGTGTGCGAGGAACACGGGGTGAAGAGTTACCTGACCATCAATACCATCATTTACGACGAGGATATTGAACTGATGCGTAAGATTGTGGATGCGGCCAAGGAAGCCGGCATCAGTGCCGTCATTGCCGCCGATGTGGCTGTGATGGCTTACTGTAACGAAGTGGGCCAGGAGGTGCATCTTTCTACCCAGTTGAACATCAGCAACGCGGAAGCGCTGAAGTTCTATTCCCGCTTTGCCGACGTGGTGGTGCTGGCCCGCGAATTGAACCTCAAGCAGGTGCGCAAGATATACAATGCTATTCAGGAGCAGCAGATTAAGGGCCCGATGGGTGAACTGGTACGTATCGAAATGTTCTGTCACGGTGCCTTGTGCATGGCGGTTTCCGGAAAATGCTATCTGAGCCTGAACGAACAGAATGCATCGGCCAACCGAGGTGCCTGCATGCAGGTATGCCGCCGGGCTTACATCGTGAAAGACAAGGAAAGCGATATCGAGCTGGAAGTGGACAACCAGTACATCATGTCGCCGAAGGATTTGAAGACCATTCATTTCATGGACGAGATGATTGAAGCCGGTGTCCGGGTGTTCAAGATTGAAGGCCGTGCCCGTGGTCCTGAGTATGTGCGTACCGTGGTGGAATGTTACAAGGAAGCCATCCAGTCGTATCTCGACGGTACGTTCTCCGACGAGAAAGTGGCCGACTGGGATACACGTCTGAAAACGGTGTTCAACCGTGGTTTCTGGAACGGATATTACCTGGGACAACGTCTGGGAGAATGGAGCAAGAACTACGGTTCAGAGGCTACGGAGCGCAAGGTATATGCCGGACGCGGCATCAAGTATTTCTCCAATATCGGAGTGGCTGAGTTCCTGATTGAGGCGGCTGAAATCAAGGTGGGCGACAAACTCCTGATTACCGGTCCGACTACCGGTGCCATGTATGTCACACTGGAGGAGGCACGTGTAGATTTGAAACCGGTGGATGTGGTGAAGAAAGGAGTGCATGTATCGTTCAAGGTACCCGACCGTATCCGTCCCAGCGACCGTCTGTATCGCATGGTGCCAGCAGAGGAACTGAAGGCGAAACGGAAAGAATAAATTTAGAGTGTAGATAGATAAAATCCTGTCCGCATTTCTGAAACGTGCGGACAGGATTTTTTTGTGAGTATAGGATATGAACAGGTTGGTTAATTACTTGTTGAAATCCTTGTGAGTATTATTCAACTTGTTCTTTGCAGGGCTTGTGTATCAGTGAGTTATTGTTATTCACAGCTTGTGAATAACGTGTGGATAGCAAATAAGTTCCGTCGGGATGGTTTGTTTACTCTCGTAATTATTTTACTTTTGCATCACAGAATTTTAAATCCAAATCTAATATGAAGAAGATATATGTACAAGAGTGGATGTCGTTTCAGCCTTACGGACGTCAGGATGAAATAGATACATATTATGTGAATGTAGCCAACCGTCTTGCTGATTTCTTGAAGACTGCGGTCGGCGAACGGTATTCGGAGCACAGCCTTCATGGCATTGCCATTTATTTGACCCTCTGGTTTCAGGACCTCATCACACAGACAGGCATCTGGGAAGCGTTTATCAGTGAATGTCGCAAGCGGTACGGTCAGCTTGTGCCCTTTATGACGTCGGAAGAAGAAAAGGAATATTATCTAGGAGAAGTGAATCCGGAAGACCTGCGGTTTCTGCTGTGGCATTATTTCCAGTCTTTGGAAAAGCAGGCTGGCGGTGTGCTGAATCCCGAGAATCCGGTATTTGAGGAACTGGCTCATCAACTTTACGATTATCTGTCGGAAGAATATGAGGTAGCGCCGGAAAACACTCGCTTGCATGACATGCTGTATGGGGAGCCTTTTGGCGAAAATGATTACATGCGTTATCGTAGCATCTTGGAGTGGTTCCACTTCTGCAGCTATGTAGGGTTTGAAAACCGGAGCGAGTACCACCATGTGGTGGAGGCGGCCGTCCGTATGGGGGATGTAAACCCAAGTCTCTTGTCGTACGATGTGAAGCAGAACATTCTGTTTGAAGGAAGAAAGAACCTGCTTTCACTGACCTCCGTAGAATGGATGGCACTGATAGGAAAGATCCATCCGGAGGCTGCACAGTGGGCAGAAGTCAAAGTCGCCCCTCAAGGAATGTATCTTTATGAGGGTGAAGACGAGACTTCGTTGTTTGTGAAAGATTTGTCGGGAGAAGAAGAGGTACAGCTGTCTGTCCGTAAGGACTCTGTGGATATGGACTCTTTGAAAGGCCGGAAGGAAGGCATGACGGTATTGCAGAGCCGATGGGTACAATATGGAGGTACCTGGTGGCAGGACGGTACGCTGGTGGTGTCAGACTATGAGGAAAAGATGAAAGAAGAGTTGGCCCGACAGGCTGCTAAACGTGAAGATATCCGGCAAACCTACGATGCCTTTATGAAAGCATCCGGCGGGAAGCAGTTTGTGTTCTGCCAGTCGGAGGAAGAAGTGCGGGATTTCCTTTTCCAGAAAATGGAGTACAAGGAAAAAGAAGAAATACAGATGCCGAAGATGGATGCACAGCACGGACTGGTGCTGATGATTTCTCCGCATACCGGCATCCATATCCAAATGCGTTTGGGCGAATGCATCTCTTCACCGGAGAACAAGTTTTATGATTCGAAGGAGGCACAGAAGAAGGCCATCTTGTTCCTCTTGAATCCGGAGGTAATTCCGTATGACTTGAGTTGTGCCCTGCAAGATGCCGATATGTTGCCAGATGCCGGTCTGAACAGCCTGCAAGGCGAAGAGCACGGGCGGGAACTGGTCAAGAAGAATGCCCGTTTCCTGACCGACTATTTCTTTGGAAAATGCAGGGAGAAGGATTGCTGATTACTCGATGATTCCTCCTCCTAATACCACATCTCCTCGGTAGAATGCAGCTGCCTGTCCGCTGGCAATGGAAGCCAGCGGCTCGTGCAGCTGGATATGTAATCTTCCATCGTTCAGTTGGGTGACGGTGCACCGGTTGGCTTGTTTCCGGTAACGTATCTTGACGATGACATCATCGTGTCCAAGTACAGTTTCAGCGTTCACAAGATTCCAGTGCGTGAGAAACATCTCGTTCTTTTCCAGTGCCTGCAGGTTGTCGCTGATAATCACTTTATTCTCTTGGGGGATAATCTCTTTTACAAAGAGCGCTTTGTTTAGGTGAATACCCAGTCCCCTCCGTTGCCCGATAGTATAGAAAGGATATCCCTCGTGTTTCCCCAGGTAATGTCCTTGTTCGTCATAAAAATTTCCGGGTATAATTTCCCCTTCCGGTACATGAGCTTTCAGGAAGCTGCGGTAATCCATGGGGCAGAAACATACGCCCAGGCTGTCGCGCTTGGTAGCCGCTTTCAGGAATCCGCGTGCGGCAGCTATTTCGCGTACCTGGTTTTTGGTCAGCCCGCCCATGGGCAGGCACATCCGTTCCAGTATGGATTGGGGAAGCCCCCACAGGAAAAAAGACTGGTCCTTGTCGGTATCCTTTCCGCAAGTGATGTGCCAGTAGCCGTCGATGTACCGTTTGTTGACATAATGCCCTGTGGCCAGGTGGTAAATGCCCCGTTCGTCGGCCACCTGCGCCAGTAATGGCCATTTCAGGTAGTTGTTGCACAAGGTACAAGGCACTGGAGTACGTCCGGCCATGTATTCCTGAATGAAATACCGGATGATTTTCTCCTGAAACACGGTACGGGCATCGTACACCAGATAAGGAATGCCCAGTGAGCGGCACAGTTCCCGTGCATCGTCCAGGTATTCCGTACTGCCGTCTTTTTCATAAAAACGAAAAGTGATGCCGGTCACTTCGTAGCCGGCGTCCTGCAAGAGCAACGCTGCCACCGAGCTGTCGGTGCCGCCGCTCATACCCAATAAAACCTTTTTGTTCTTTTCCATCGGGTGACAAAATTAAAAGAAAATTTATCTTATCTGTATGTCAGTGGATTACTTTTTCCCCTTGATTCTGATGTTGTACAATTTTATTCCTATTAATGTACGAAACTGCCCATTTGTTTTTTGAGGTGAAACATAATTTTGCTATACAAATTTTTGTAACTAAATTTAATATTTATGGATTTACGCTCTATTTATCGAAGAGCTGTGTGGTGCACATTATTCTTTTTCTTTGCAATGTGTGCCTTTGCACAGCAGTTAACTGTTAAAGGTGTGGTAACGGACTCTAAAGGTGAAACCGTAATTGGTGCATCTGTTCTTGTAGAAGGTACGACTAATGGTTCTATAACCGATTTAGATGGTGCCTTTGAGATTTCAAATGTGTCTCCTAAAGCAGTGCTGGTTGTATCTTATATTGGATATAAGACACAGAAACTACCTGTAAATGGAAAAACAACATTTAAGGTGGTATTGGCGGAAGATACGGAAGTATTGGATGAAGTGGTAGTAGTAGGTTATGGTGTACAGCGTAAAAGTGATTTAACTGGTTCCGTAGCTTCTGTAAAGACTTCCGATGCATTGAAAACGACTCCTACAGGTAATATTTCAGATGCCTTGCAAGGACGTATGGCCGGTGTGTCTGTCTTGTCTGGTTCAGGTGATCCGAGCAGTGACAATACGATTCGTGTGCGTGGTGTGAACTCCATATCTGGAGAGGGTGGTCCGTTGGTTGTGATTGATGGTTTTATCGGTGGTTCTTTGAAAACATTGAACCCTGCCGACATTCAATCCATTGAAGTGCTGAAGGATGCGTCTGCAACTGCAGTTTATGGTTCTCGTGGTGCAAACGGTGTAATTTTGGTAACGACTAAGACTCCGAACAAAGACCGTCTGACCGTTTCTTTCAATGCGTTTGCTAATTTTAAGACGGTGGCAGAATATCCGGACGTGCTTTCACCTTATGAATATGCACAGTTGGCTAATGCATACGGAAAAGAATACAATGAGTCTCAAGGAAAACCGGCTGTTCAATATTACAGTGAGGAGCAACTGGAGGCTTTTAAGAATGGACAGGCTGGATATGATTATATCCATAATATCTTCCGTGACCCGGCCATTGACCAGAACTATGAATTGTCTATTTCCGGTGGTGGTGAGAAGACTACATTCCTTGCTTCTTTGCGTTATCAGGGAAACGAAGGTGTCATCAAGGCTTCCGACAATAATCTGTATAGCTGGCGTTTGAAAGTAGATACCAAAATCAAGAAATGGTTGAAGGCTGGTATCAATATGTATGGATATTACAATGAATCCTCTAAGCCTCGTATTACACAGTACGATGGTTTGATTCAGCAGGCTATGTACTTCCCCACGACTGTAGAACCGAAGGATGAGAATGGCAACTATAATAATGCATTTCCTTTAAGTGGAAATCCGACTTATAATCCGATGGGATTCATTTGGGAATCCAATAATTCCAATAAGACATTGAACAACCGTATTCAGGGGTATGTGGAATTCCAGATTTTGGATGGTTTGACTTTCCGTTCTCAGTTGGGGGTAGATTTTACCAACAAATTAAATACTTCTGTAGAGAATAATTCCAGTTATTATGAGTTTAAGAACAACAAGAATCAGGCGAAGGTTGTTAATTATTGGAATACAAGTTGGTTGAATACCAATACGTTGAGCTATGTAAAGGAATTTAATGCAGATCATCGTATCAATGCTACGGCAGTCTTTGAACAGTCTTACGATGATGTGTACAACAACAGTGGAGAAGCTTATCAATTGTCCTTCCCTGATTTGTTGGGAGTGAATGCCTTGAACTACTCTCAGTCTGACTTGATGCGTGTAGCTTCCGACAAGACGATTGGTACGTTGATGTCTGGAATGTTGCGTGTGAACTATGTATTCAAGAACCGTTACATGCTTACAGCTTCTATTCGTGCTGATGGTTCTTCACGCTTGGTAAATAAATGGGCGTACTTCCCTTCTATGGCATTGGCATGGGATATCAAACAGGAAAAATTCCTGGAGAATGTAAACTTCATCAATCAGATGAAACTTCGACTGGGTTATGGTTCTGTAGGTAATCAGGCTGTGGAAATCTATCGTACCTACAGTAAAATGGCTTCTTCTGTGATGTGGAACGGGGGTACAGCCTACAGTTTCGACCGTCCGAAAGCTGATGACCTGGAATGGGAACGGAATGAACAGTTTAATGTAGGTTTAGACTTTTCTGTATTGAAAGGCCGTTTGGCATTTAATGTGGACTGGTACAACAAACTTTCCAAAAATGTATTGTTTGAAGTAGAGCAACCTTCTCACATGGGATTCTCTTCTTTGTTGACCAATTCCGGAGAGATTCGTAACCGAGGTATTGAAATTACAGTGAGTGCAGACCCGATAGCTACTAAGGATTTCAGTTGGCATACAGACATCACTCTGTCACACAACGAAGGTATCTTTACGAAGATTCCGACACAGACTCACAGACAGCAGCAGTCCGGACAGTTCCAGAACCAGCTGTTCCAGATGATTGAAGGTGAAAAACTGGGTACCTTCTGGGGAATGTACAGTGCAGGTGTATGGCAGAAAGAGGAAGCCAATGCATCATTTGTGGATGCAGCAGGACAGTATAAACTGGACGCTAGTGGCCAGCCAATGACTAATGCAGATGTATATAAAATCAAACCAGGTAGTGCCAAATATGTGGATTTGAACAAGGATGGCGTGTTGAACGATGAGGATTATGGAATAATTGGTTGTGGACAGCCTACTTTCAACTGGGGATGGAACAACTCCTTTAATTACAAGGATTTCGACCTGTCGCTGTTCATTGTCGGTTTCCATGGATTTGATATTTACAATGCAACCGACCAAATGGGATATGGTACTATCAGTGGACAGAACATGGAAGTTGTTACTCCGAAAAGAGAATTGCTGAATCGCTGGACTGAAACCAACACGAATACTGATGTACCGGGATTCGTTAAGGCAGACGGTGACATGAAGGTGTTCAACAGTCGCTTTGTGGAAAAAGGAAGTTTCGTGAAAGTAAAGAGCATCACATTGGGATATTCTTTGCCAGAACGTATCTGCAAGAACCTGTTCATCAGCAACCTGCGTGTGTATGCTTCTATTCAGAATCCATTCATTTTTACCAAGTATTCTGGAATGGATCCCGAAGCTACACTGGGTGATCCTTTGGTACAAGGTGTCGACTGGGGAAGCTATCCTAACAGCCGCAATTATATGATTGGTTTGAATTTTGCATTCTAAAATTGTCTAATACTAAAAATGAGAAATATGAAAAAATTTATATATGCAGCTGCATTGGCCGGTGGCATGTTGAGCATGTCTTCATGCGTTGATTTGGATCAGGATCCTCAATCTTTTTTGTCATACGAGACCTTCCCGAAGGATGCGGAAAATGTAGCTATGGTTGTAGATGCTTTGTATGCAGACTTGTGGAGTGATAATTACGGATTTAACTGCCGTATGCAGCGTATCAACGTATGTGCCGACGATGTGACCTATCGTGAAGCTAAGCCGAATAACGAGTTGGCATTGTACGAAGACCTTTATCCGAATGTTACGCGTAATGACGTAGATTTCAAGACTTTGTGGTCTTTGTTTATGAAAGCGATTTATGACAGCAATACCATCATTTCGGATACTCCGGTTGATGAAAATGACACTTCAAAGGAGGCTGTTGCGTTGAAGAATGTGGTAGGCGAGGCCTATTTTGTAAGAGGTTTGTCTTATTTCTATATGGTACGTATTTTTGGAAATGTACCGTTGGAATTAGTTCCGGAAGATGCAAAAGTTGACATGCCGCGTACGGATGTGGCTGAGATTTACGATAAGGCGATTATCCCAAGTCTGGAACGTGCAGCAGAATGGTTGCCGGCTACCAGTCGTACGAAGAATTCATCTACTCCGTCTAAATGGGCAGCCAAGGCTGCATTGGGTGATGCGTATATGACAATGGCTGGATGGCCGCTGAAAAGAGATGGATATTATGGGAAGGCTGCAGAAGTGTTGTTGGATGTAATCCAGAATTCGGGGTTGAGCCTGACTGCACACTATGCTGATCTTTGGAAAGAAGCCAACAAGTCAACCAATAAGGAATTCTTGTTTGCCTTGTTCCATTCAAATGCCAACAAAAAGGCCAGCAACTATGGTAAGTCCTACTATCCATCCGATTTCTATCCAAATGCAGGATGGGCAGATTATTATGCAAACGAAGCTTTCTATTTGAGTTATCCTGATGACGAGCGTAAGGCACACAATTTCATGACAAGTTGGAGCGTCAATAAGGGAAGCAGTAGTGCTCCTAATATTGTGACCGTGAATTATAAAGAAAGTGCCGACAAGCTTCCGGCTATCTCTAAATATTATGATTATGACGATGGAGCGGCTGGAAAGAGTGCACAGAGTAACGGTCTGACTTCCATTTACCGGTATGCAGATGTGTTATTGATGTATGCAGAAGCTTCAACCCGTGCCACTAATTCTGTGAACCAGGAGGCATTGACTGCATTGCAGGAAGTACAGAAACGTGCACAGGGCTATCCGTCTAATCCTGTACTGACTACAACTACTGTACCGGAAGAGTTTCTGAAAGAGGTATTTGATGAAAACGGTTGGGAGTTCTTCGCAGAGATGCGTCGTTGGTTCGATTTGGTACGTTTGGAAATGGTAGACGATGTGAAACCCGATAAATGGGCAAATTCTTTGTTCAAGGCCAACAACCATTATTATATGCCGGTTCCTTATGTACAGATTGACCTGACAGGATGGGATAATAACCCGGGCTATTGATGAATGAGGATGGTTTAAACGTAGATGTTTAAAGTTTTTTGATGGGATTCTTCTTTCCGAATAAAAGTAGGGAAGGAGAATCCCTTTTTAGGATAGAACGGTCTGGAAACGGACCACATAAAAATCCCCTTGCAACTGTGACGGGAAAGGATTGTCACAGCTGCAAGGGGATTTTAGATTGAATTAGTCTGATTGTTTATTCTTTTCTCAATTCCGGTAATTTGATTTCGGCAATTTCTGCACTTCCGCTGGTAATTAAAATACGCAGGTCACTTCCTCCGGTCTTGTTGAACTGGATGTTTTCTTCCTGGTTGGGTTTCACTTCTCCGCTTTGTACCGGGAGGAACTGTCCGCCTCCACTGGAAATTTGGATTTCGTAGCGTGAACCCGCTTCAGCGTTTTTCCAGGCAATGCCTACATGGTCTACTTTGGCATTTTCTGCCAGTTCAAAGGATATGTATTCTCCCTTGTCTCCGGTCCAGGTAGTGGAATAATCTCCGTCGACTACGTGGATGATGTGGCTCTTGTTCTTGCTTGCACTGATGAAATCACGTGGGTCCGATTCAATGGTTTCGTTGGCAGAGGCTTGACCGTATGCCCGGATTTCAAGTCCTTTCTTCAGACGGATGTCTTCCGAAGAGGCCCCGATCATAATTTGGAACATTCCTGGTTCCACAACCCAGTGATTGTCTTTATTGAGCAACTGGAAGTCGCGTGGAAGCAATTGGAAGCTGACTTCCTTGGTTTCACCCGGTTCCAAGTGTACACGTTCAAATCCGCGCAGGTTCTTTTCATAAGTAGTCACACTGCTGATGACATCACGTGTGTAGAGCTGTACGACTTCATCTCCGCTCCGATTGCCGGTATTTTTAATCTTGCAAGTAACGGTTACGGGTTCCTTGTCGGTAATGACAGGCGAAGAGAGCTTGAGGTCAGCATATTCAAAAGTCGTGTAGCTCAGTCCATAGCCGAACGGATAAAGTGGACCGTTGATACGTGCTTGATTGCCTTTCATACCAGGAGTCTGTCCGCCGTCCACCTGTGAGGCTGGTTTAGCCGGGAAATTGAAAGGTATCTGTCCTACCGTCTTGGGGAAGGTGACGGTCAGCTTCCCTCCTGGATTATAATCCCCGAAAAGTGCTTCGGCAATGGCGGTTCCACCTTGCGAACCTGGATACCAGGCCTCCAGAATAGCAGGTACAAACTTGTCAGCCCAGTTGATGCTTAAAGGACGTCCGTTGATCAATACCAGTACCACAGGCTTTCCTGTTTCTACAATTGCTTCCAGCAGTTGTTGTTGTCTTCCGGGAAGGTCCAGACTGGTACGCGATTTGTTTTCACCACAAGTGCGGATACCTCCTCCTAATACAACAATTGCTACGTCACTTTCCTTGACATTGTCTACGGCCTGCTGGATACCTTCTTTTTCTTCTGTAGTAAGCGGATAAGGCATGATTTCCGACTCCGGCCAGTTGGCATCTACCAAGTCACATCCTTTGGTATAGGTTACTTCAGTTCCTTCTTTTACTTGCTGCTTGATGCCGTCCAATACCGTAGTGACTTCTACGGCTACAGGTCCATAGTGAGTCAGGGCAAAGGATGCTTCGTCTGCATTCGGGCCACATACAGCGATACGCTGGATTTTGGATTTGTCGAGCGGAAGCAGGCTTTTGTCGTTTTTCAGTAGCACCAGTCCTTCGCGGGAAGCTTGCAAGGCCACTTGTTGGTGAACTTCGCTGTTGACTTCTTTGTCGGCCAAGGCCAGGTCTGTCTGGTAAGGTGCATCAAATAATCCCGTCAGGAATTTGACACGCAAAATGTCACGTACGCGGTTGTCGATGGTTTCCATGCTGAGGCCCCCTTCCTGAATCAATTCACGTAGCGGAAGTACGTATGATTCCGGTGAACGGAAGGTGCAGCGCACGTTCAGTCCGGCTTCTACACTCTGACGCACCGCCTCTTTCATATCTTTGGCTGTTTTGTGTTTGCTGTAGAGATATTCTACGGCATCACTGTCCGACACCACGTAACCTCGGAATCCCATTGTACCGCGCAGCCGCTGGGTGAGCCAGTAATAACTGCTTTGGATGGGAAAACCGTCGTAGTCGTTGTAGGAGCTCATGACTCCCAGAATGCCGGCTTCCTGAATAACCCGTGTGAAAGGATATACATGTACGTTCTCCACTTCTCGCCAGGACATTTGTGGGTCGACGCGTGCAAATCCTTCGCGGGCACCCTTGTTGTTACTGTAGGCCACGAAATGTTTGGCAGTAGCGGCCACTTGCATGTTTGTCTGGAGTCCCTTTCCCATGGCAATACCCAGTTCGGCCACCAGGTAAGGACTTTCTCCATACACTTCTTCGTAGCGTCCCCAGCGTTGGTCACGTCCTACGTCCAGAATCGGGGCATAGACATTGGTATACCCCAGCAAACGGGCTTCCCGTCCTGTAATGTATCCCACCTGATGTACTAGTTCCCGGTCCCAGGTGTGTCCCAGTGCCAATTGGGTTGGAAAGTTCGTAGCGATATAGTTTTCCACACCTCGGATTCCTTCATTGGTGAAGTCGACTGGTATTCCCAGGCGGGTCTCCTCCACAAAGAAACGCTGTACTTCGTTCATTGCCCAGGCGTGATTGGAAGCAGGCCACACCAAGTCGTTTTTCAAAGGTGGAACTCCCCATCCACGAAAGGAGTTCAGGTGCTCATCGATGGCCCCGATACCGTCTTTCCACAACTGGCTTTTCCATTCAGGAGTAGGCAACGAGTCTTTGAGCACCCTTTGGTATCCGTAGAGCGTTACCATCTGACAGGTTTTTTCTTCCATGGTCATTTGTGAAAGCAGGTCTTCAATGCGGTCGTTCAAAGATGCTTTAGGGTCCTCATAGATATCTTTTCGGCCATTTTTGTTGAAGTCAATCCACTCTTTGTGATACATGCTTTTTTTCTTGGGTACATAGGTCTTGGATACTTCAAGGGCCTGTGCCGTTACAGTACACAGCGATGTACAAGAGAGGAGATAATAGAATAATTGTTTTTTCATGCGGATAAATTAGAGTTAGGGTAAAATGATAATTTGTCTTTTTCAAAATTACGATTATTCCAGAAATAAGTAGTGATAAAATTGTTTATTAGAATGAACTTATTGTCTTTATTTTGTTCAATATTTAGGAAAAACGAACCACTTGTGTGGCTTATAGAATAATTATTTTGTTAAATAGTACAAAATACTCTTTTCTTTTCATTATAATAAATATATTTGAGCACATTTCTGTTTAAGCCTTTCGAGTCGGAAGTACTTACAACATGAAAACTATTAGAACATTAACCAAATCTTTATACTTATGGAAAAAACGACTTTTTTTCATCCGTTTTTTCTCCGTGGAGAAAAAAACTTGTGTCCGTACCTATCACTTTAAGTTTATTTGTGGCATTATCTTCTATGGGTGAGGCGATGGCTGCACCTGAAATCGGACATTCATTTTCTGTGACTGCATCCCAAGCCGTACGTGTAACGGGAGCTGTATTTGATGCGAGTGGTTCTCCTTTGATTGGAGTCAGTGTGTTGGAAAAAGGAACCTCCAACGGTACGATTACCGACATGGATGGCAACTTTATACTGGATGTATCGTCTTCTAAATCGGTACTGGTATTTTCGTATATCGGATATGTGACTCAGGAACAGACTGCTCCAGCTTCGGGCAGTTTGAAAGTTGTATTAAAAGAAGATACCAAAACGTTGGAAGAAGTGGTGGTAGTGGGTTATGGTACTCAGAAAAAAGAAAATCTGTCGGGTTCTGTAGCCTCTATCGATAGTGAGCAACTTCAGAATCGTCCGATTCAGAATGTCAGCAGTGGTTTGCAGGGATTGATGCCGGGTGTAACCGTAACTGGTACAAACGGTGCGCCGGGTATGGACAGTGGAAACATCCGGGTGCGTGGTACGGGTACCTTGAACTCGGCTTCTCCTTATATTTTGATTGATGGAGTGGAATCGGAAACCATGAGCGCCATCGACCCCAATGACATTGCCAGCATTTCGGTCTTGAAAGATGCGGCATCGGCGGCTATTTATGGTTCTAAGGCAGCCAACGGCGTCATTTTGATTACAACCAAGCGCGGGTCGACTGGAAAACCTAAAGTATCGTATAGCGGGTATGTAGGTTTCCAGCATACCACCCAAACCATCGACCGGTTGAGCTCGTATGAATATGCCAGCATGTATAACGATGCATTACGGGCAGAAAATAAGGCTCCTCGATTTACGGATGAAGAAATCCAGAAATTCAAGGATGGAACCGACCCGAATTATCCGAATACCGACTGGTACGGGCTGGCCTATAAGACGGGTGTCCAGCATCGTCATAATCTGAATGTAACAGGCGGTAATGAGTTTGTGCATTATATGGGATCTATCGGTTATTTGAACCAGACGGGTGTATTGCCGAATGCCGGACGTGAACAGTTCAATGCACGTACCAACCTGGATATGAAAATCAGCAAGCGTTTGTCGGCTAAACTGAATCTGGCTTTTATCAAGAATAAATACGATGATGCCAGCTCGGCTTACAACGGAGGAAGCTCCGACCAGATTATCCGTCAGTTGAACTTGATTGCTCCTTGGATTGTAAATCGCTACGAAGACGGAACTTATGGTACGATTTCCGATGGTAACCCGATTGCGTGGCTGGATTCAGGTATGAAAGTGACACGCGACAATTATAACTTTACAGGAACCGCTTCATTGGACTATCAGATTTTGGACGGACTGGTATTGATACTGACCGGATCGTATGTCAACAATCTGCAGAACTATAAATATTTCCAGGCATTCATCCAGTATAATGCCAATAAAGCAACGACCCCCAATTCTTTGGATGAGCGTTATTATCGTTGGGACCGTACCAATTACGATGCGTTGCTGAACTATGACAAGAGTTTTGGCAATCATCATGTGAAAGGATTGGCCGGATGGCATACTGAAAAATACAATTATAAATATTTGAAAGCTTATCGTGAGAATTTCCCGAACAATGAACTGACCGACATCAATGCCGGTGATGCCGCTTCGCAGACCAATGCCGGATTCAGCCGTGAACTGGCCATGATTTCTTGGTTTGCCCGTGTCAATTATGATTTTGCAGGAAAATATCTGCTCGAGGCGAATATCCGTGCCGATGCTTCTTCCCGTTTTGCGGAAGGAAACAGATGGGGATATTTCCCTTCTTTCTCAGGAGCTTGGAGAATCAGTGAAGAAAACTTCATGTCGTCTGCACGCAACTGGTTGAGCAATTTGAAGATTCGTGCTTCATGGGGTATGCTGGGTAACCAGGATGCGTTGAATAGTGATGCTTCGGGAGCTTACTATCCGGCGTTGACAGTGTACGACATCGGGGCGACTTATCCGTTTGGCGGTGCCCTGAACTCAGGATATTATCAGGGTTCTTATAACCTGAGCACCATCACTTGGGAAAAGGCCACTACCTGGGGAGTGGGATTGGACTTTGGATTGTTCAATAACCGCCTGACTGGTTCTATCGACTTTTACAATCGCAAAACCACGGGTATCATGATGGATGTGGCTGTGCCGCAGGAATTTGCCCTCAATCCTTATAAAGATAATGTGGGCTCGATGTTGAACAAAGGTGTGGAAATCAATCTGGGTTATAATAACCAGTGGGGTGACTGGTCATTCGGTGTGGCTGCCAATTTCTCTTACAACCACAATGAGATTACCGACCTGGGAGGTGTGGATTATATCGACGCGTCAGGCGGATACAATCAGCGCAATGCACTGGGACATGCCATGAACTCTTATTATGTGTATCAGGCTGACGGATTCTTCAATTCTCAGCAGGAAGCTGACGATTTTACGGCGAAATACGGCAACCCGTTTGGTGGTGGCGGTTTCAAGGCCGGTGATATCCGTTATGTGGATACCAATGGCGACGGTAAGTTGAATGGCGACGACCGTGTATTGGCTAATAGCAGTGATCCGGTGTATACTTTCGGTTTGAGCCTGAATGCCGGATGGAAGAATTTCGATTTGTCAGTCATGTTCAATGGAGCAGCTAAGGTTTCTCGTCTGTTCGATGCGTATGAAGTCTACGGTGCTTTCTCAGGGGATGCCGGACATCCGGCCAGCATCTGGAAAGACGCTTGGACAGAAAACAATAAGGATGCTTCCATGCCGCGTATCTTTACGGATACCAATTCTCCTAGCTGTTCCCGTAACGCTGTTTCTACTTTCTGGTTGCAGAACACGAGTTACTTGAGAATGAAAAACTTGCAGTTGGGGTATACCCTGCCTAAACATCTTCTCAGCAGTTGGGGAATTGAAAATGTACGTTTCTATTACTCCGTAGAGAACTTGTTTACGATTGATGGAATGAAAATTAATATTGACCCGGAAGCCACCAGCCAGCGTCTGTCCTCTTATCCGTTGTTGAGAACCCACTCGTTTGGTGTGAATGTGACTTTCTAAGATAAACCTTAAAAACATAAAGATATGAAATACATAAATTATATATTGGCAGGTGCTGCATTGGCTTTTATGGCTTCTTGCAATGATTTTCTGGATACGATACCTTCGGATGCCTTGTCTCCGGGTTCTACTTGGAAGACGGAAACAGATGCACAGAAATTTCTGGTAGGCTGTTATGACGGTTGGGAAGATGGAGGAGAAATCCTGTATATGGATTGTGCTTCTGATTTTGCATACAATAATTTCTCTTGGGAAGGCTATAAGGATTTTGGTAACGGAGGTGTTACGGCGGCCATCCAGGGGCAAACTTCTATGATTATACCATTGTTCGTCGGTGCAATATTTTTTTGGAGAATATCAATCAGGTGACTTTTGCTGACGAGAAAGTGAAAAAGGACTTGGTGGCTCAGGCACGGGTTATCCGGGCTTATCAGTATTTTAAGATGAACTGGCTCTATGGCGGTGTACCTATCATTGAGAACTACAAGAGTGCACAGGAAGCGCAGGTCCCCAGAGAGAGCGAGGAAAAGGTTCGGGAATTTATCGAAACGGAATTGGATGAATGTACGCCCGACTTGAACGTAAAACCGTCGGAAAGAGGACGGATTGCACAGGGAGCGGCTTTGGCCATCCGTATGAGAGAGGCTTTGTACTATGGCGATTGGGCGACTGCAAAGGCAAAGGCACAGGCCATTATTGATTTGAACCAATATGACTTGGAGCCAGGCGCGGAAGGATACAGCAAATTGTTTCAGTTAGCCGGACAAGACTCTCAGGAAATCATTCTGGCCGTACAGTATATCACTCCTACCAAGGCATTGGGAGTAATCGGACAGATGTACAATAATGGTGACGGGGGATGGTCGTCCATCGTGCCTACTTATCAGTTAGTCGATACGTATGAAATGAAAAGCGGATTGACTATCGAAGAAGATCCTTCCTATGATGCGACTCATCCTTTCAAAGGCCGTGACCCGCGTTTGGGATTGAGCATTATTTATCCTGGTGCGGATTACATTGCCGGAGACGGAGTGAAGAAGGTCTTCAATACCCTCGACAAGACCATAGACGGAGCCAGCAACAGCAACTACATGACGGCAGCCGATAACGCTTCGAAAACAGGGTTGACTTGGAGCAAGTATCTTGCCCCGATTACACAATATAGTGACATCTGGAAAACAGCTGCTTGTCCGATTGTATTCAGATATGCCGAAGTGCTCTTGGCTTGGGCAGAAGCGGAAAATGAATTAAACGGTCCTTCACAGGATGTTTACGACAAAATTGATCAGGTACGCCAGCGTGTGGGTATGCCGAAGGTCGATACAGATAAATACAATACGAAAGAAACGCTTCGTGAGTTGATACATCGTGAAAGAGCGGTGGAACTTGCAGGTGAAGGACTTCGCCGGGCAGATATTTTACGCTGGAAGACAGCAGATGGAAAGATGCTGGCCGAGAAGGTATTGAACGGACGTTTGGAAAGAAGAGTAGGTACGGTAAATATGACAGGGACTGATCCGGAAACCCGGGCTACCATCAATGTCGCGGCATCGGATGAAGATAAGTTGATAGAAGTGCGTAAGTTTGAACCTAAAAACCGTTATTTCCCGTTCGGACAGAGTATCTTGGATAAGAATCCGAATTTGAAGCAGAATGAAGGATATTAATAACGGATAGTGAATCTGAAAGCCTCAAGGTGAAATGCTTTGGGGCTTTTTTTATGCCTGTTCAGAGGTAGGAGCGGGGGTATGGGCATAAAAAAAGGAGTTCCGCTGAACTCCAACCTTTGTTAACCTTAAATCTAATACTATGAAAAACACGTTGCAAAGGTAGGTATTTTAGGGATACTTGCAAGTGAAAAACATGCTTTATAACATGAATTAGCAAATAACACTCGTTTTTAAGTCTTGTATACGTTTGAAGTGGAGAATGAGGAAAGTAGTTGTAACTTTCGTATAGGTATATAAGTATCTGTGAATAAGAATTTTCTGTGTACCACAGTGTGAAATATAAAAACCACAGTGTGAAATACATATCCCACACTGTGGTATATAAATCCCGCACTGTGAAATAGAGAATAGAATGTGTCGTTGAAAGGAAAAGGAAAGGGCATGAGTAAGAATGTCTTACTTTGTTGTCTGGAGAGTTATTTTTCTCTAGAAGTGCAACTTTTTAAGAAAAAATCTTTTCTATACGATAAATCTCCGTACCTTTACCCTGAAAATGGCAAAAGTAACCTTTGGGATAATGCTATGGATAGTAATTAAAAGACCTTCAACTATTTAAATTTAAAACCATGAATAAGAAATCATTTTTATTTGCCGGAGCCTTGTCTTTGTGTTTGTTTTCTTGTGAGAACAAGCAGGCAGAACCGGAAATGGAAGACTTGACGCAGTTTGTGGACCCGCGTATTGGAACCGGTGGGCACGGGCATGTGTTTTTTGGCGCGAACGTACCTTATGGTTTCGTGCAGTTAGGTCCGACCAGTATTCCTCAATCGTGGGACTGGGTATCGGGGTATCATGAATCGGATTCTACGGTCATCGGCTTTCCTCATACGCACCTGAGCGGTACGGGTATCGGCGACTTGCACGACATCAATGTGATGCCGGTGGTAGGTGAAGTGACCTATGCACGAGGTGACACCACGTCGTATGAAACAGGACTCTGGTCGTATTCTGACCGTTCAAAAGAAATGGTCACCCCGGGCTATTATCGTACGCACTTGTCAAGATACAATGTGGATGTGGAACTGACGGCTACCAAGCGGGTTGGTTTTCATAAATATACTTTCCCCGAGAAGGAGAGCCCGGCCATTGTGTTCGATATGGTGAACGGAGGTTGCTGGGACAAGACTACGGATGCAGTCATCCGGGTGGTCAACGACAGTACACTGAGCGGTTACCGCTATTCCAAGGGATGGGCCGACGACCAGCGCATTTTCTTTCGTGCCGAGTTCTCGCGGAAGTTCGACAGTGTCGCTTTCATTGTCAACGATTCAGTGAAGGAAGGTAAGATGGCCCAGGGTGCCCAGTTGTTTGCCCGGGTGAATTTTTCGGCAGGAAATCCGGCGCCGATTTACATGAAGGTGGCCCTTTCGCCTACCTCCGAAGAGGGAGCCCAGCTGAACATGCAGACGGAACTTAGTGGCTGGGACTTTGAACAGACGGTGGCCGACGCCAAGGCTGCCTGGAACAAGGAATTGAACAAGGTGAAGGTGTCTACTCAGGATGCAATGTCCAAGAAAATTTTCTATACCAGCTTGTACCATACGTTGTTCGCTCCGTCAGAATTTTGTGACGTGAACGGCGATTATTACGGAGCCGACAAGCAAATGCACCACGAGAAAGGGTTCAAGAACTACACTACTTTCTCTCTTTGGGATACTTATCGGGCTGCACAGCCTTTGATGACTATCCTCCAGCCGGAACGGATGAGCGACATTATCAACACGATGCTGCATATTTATGAGCAGCAGGGCAAGTTGCCGGTATGGCACCTGATGGGTTGCGAGACCAACTGTATGGTGGGCAATCCGGGAGTGCCGGTAGTGGCAGATGCCATTCTGAAGGACATCAAGGGATTTGATTCGGAACTGGCGTTCAAGGCGTTGAAGGAATCGTCCATGCTGCCGGAACGTGGTATGGAATATCGAATCCAGTACGGATTTATTCCGGCCGACAAGATGACGGAAGCCATTGCTTACGATATGGAATATGCCATTGCCGACTGGGCGGTGGCGCAGGCTGCCCGCCGTTTGGGTAAGCAGGAGGATTATGCCTACTTCCTGGAGCGCAGCAAGTCGTATAAGAAATATTTTGATGCTGCTACCGGCTTCATGAGAGGCAAGTTGAGCGACGGCTCCTGGCGTACGCCTTTCAGTCCGTATGCATCGGCGCACAGAGACGATGACTATTGCGAAGGAAATGCCTGGCAGTACACTTGGCTGGTGCCGCAGGATGTAGAGGGACTGGTGGAGTGCTTCGGCAGTAAGGAGGCTTTTGTCCACAAACTGGATTCTCTGTTCCTCGCTGAAGGTGACATGGGAGAAGCATCTTCTCCGGATATTAGCGGTCTGATTGGGCAATATGCACATGGAAATGAACCGAGCCATCACATCACTTATTTATATACCTTGGTAGGTCAGCCCTGGAAGACGGCAGAACGGGTGAAAGAAATTCTGCATACCATGTACACCGACCAGCCGGACGGCTTGTCGGGTAATGAGGATGTGGGACAGATGTCGGCATGGTATATTCTTTCGTCGTTTGGTTTCTATCAGGTAGAGCCTGCCGGAGGTAAATTTGTCTTTGGCTATCCGAACTTTGAGAAGGTCGAAATTGCAGTGCCCGGTGGTCAGTTCGTGATTAAGCGGGAAGACAAGGGGCAGAAAAACTGTTACATACAAGGTGTGCTTCTGAATGGAAAAGAATACAAGAAAGCTTGGATTGATTATGCAGATATCATGAAAGGCGGAGAGTTGACTTTCCTGATGGGTGATAAGCAGACGGTATGGTATTAAAGAACTGAATTAAATGCATTGATAATAGAGTGAATGTCCGTCATTGAATTGATTTCGATGGCGGACATTTTTAATATGTGCAGGTTCCTATTCGCTTGAAGTTCAGGCTGAAAATTAAAGAAGTGGGTCGTTGTCATTGAGGTAAGGAACTTTCCTCTATAAAGAAAATAAAATTCATGAAGAAATTTGTGGAGAATATGAAATATTCTTCCTAACTTGCGCTCATAAATTTATTAACCTTAAAAAGGACAGATGGAAAAGAAACTCACACAAGCAATCAAGACACTTTGTTACACATTGACTGGAGTGTTGACTGTCAGCGGAACTCCTCAGCAGATGTTTGCGGAAAATGCCTCTTTACCTTATTGGAAAGATATTCAAACCGTATCTGTAAACCGCGAAGCGCCTCGATCGGCCTTTATGACGTATGCCGACAAGACACAGGCTTTGACCGGAAAGTATGAAAACAGCCCTTATTATGAGCTGTTGAACGGAACCTGGAAATTTTATTATACGGATTCTTACCTGAATCTTCCGGCCGATATCACTTCGCCGGAGACCAGTACAGCCGGATGGCACGACATCCAGGTGCCGGGCAACTGGGAAGTACAGGGTTTCGGTACGGCCATTTATACCAACCATGGTTATGAGTTCCAGCCGCGCAATCCGCAGCCTCCGCTGTTGCCGGAGAAAAATCCGGTAGGCGTGTACCGCCGTGACGTTACGGTACCTTCGGAATGGAAGGGACGCGATATTTACCTGCACATTGCCGGAGCCAAATCGGGCTGCTATGTATACCTGAATGGAAAAGAAGTGGGCTACAACGAGGATTCCAAGAATCCGGCAGAATATTTAATCAACGACTACCTGAAGGATGGGAACAACGTACTGACTTTGAAGATTTTCCGCTGGAGCACGGGTTCGTATCTGGAATGTCAGGACTTCTGGCGTATCAGCGGTATCGAACGCGATGTGTTCCTTTATTCGCAGCCGAAGGCTTCGGTACAGGATTTCCGTATCACTTCCACTTTGGATGATTCTTATACCAAGGGTATCTTCCGTCTGGACATGGAACTGAAGAACCACCGTACACAGACAGCGGGACTGAGTGTAAGCTATGAATTGCTGGACAGCAAGGACAAGGTGGTAGCCAGTGGCGAGCAGGCATCCGAGGTGTTGCCGGGAAAAGAAGGTACGGTGTCTTTCAGCAAGGAACTGCCGGAAGTACAGACGTGGACCTCGGAAGCCCCGAATTTGTATAAATTGTTGATGACGGTGAAGGAAAACGGCAAGGTGACTGAGGTCATTCCGTATCACGTAGGTTTCCGCCGTATCGAAATCAAGGAAATTGATCAGAAGGCAGCCAATGGCAAGAACTACCATGTGTTGTTCATCAACGGACAGCCGTTGAAACTGAAAGGGGTGAACATGCACGAACACAATCCGCTGACAGGTCATTACGTGAGCGAAGAACTGATGCGCAAGGACCTGGAACTGATGAAGCGCAACAATATCAACACGGTGCGTCTGTGCCATTATCCGCAGGACCGTCGTTTCTATGAACTGTGTGATGAATATGGGCTTTATATCTATGATGAGGCTAACATCGAGAGCCACGGTATGTATTACAGCCTGAGCAAGGGCGGTACGTTGGGAAATAATCCGGAGTGGCTGAAGCCGCATTTGTATCGTGTGGAAAACATGTTTGAACGTAACAAAAACTATCCTTCTGTGACGTTCTGGTCATTGGGTAATGAAGCCGGTAACGGATATAACTTCTATGAGGCTTACTTGTGGGTGAAACAGGCTGACAAGGGACTGATGGACCGTCCGGTGAATTATGAGCGTGCACAATGGGAATGGAACTCAGATATGTACGTACCTCAATATCCTAGTGCATCTTGGCTGGAAAGTATCGGCCGTCAGGGCAGTGACCGTCCGGTGGTGCCGTCGGAATATGCGCATGCCATGGGTAACTCTACCGGAGGCTTGTGGGACCAGTGGAAAGCGATTTATACCTATCCGAACCTGCAGGGAGGTTATATCTGGGACTGGGTAGACCAGGGTATTTTGGTAAAGGATGAGAACGGAAGAGACTATTGGGCTTACGGAGGTGACTTCGGTACCAACATGCCGAGCGACGGTAACTTCTGCTGCAACGGTATCGTGAATCCGGACCGTAATCCTCATCCGGCGATGAGTGAAGTGAAATATGCGCATCAGAATGTGGCTTTCGAAGCTACCGACCTGGCGAACGGAAAATTCAATGTGCTCAACCGTTTCTATTTCACCAACCTGAAGAAATACCAGATTGCGTATGAGGTGAAAGAAAACAACAAGGTGGTACGCCGTGGAAAAGTATCGCTGGACGTGGCTCCTCAGGCCAAGAAAGAATTGGCGGTAAACGTCGGAGGATTGAAGGCTAAGGCAGGTACAGAATATTTCGTGAACTTCTCGGTGACGACGCTGGAACCGGAACCGCTGATTCCGGTCGGTTATGAAATTGCGCATGAACAGTTCCGTCTGCCGGTAGAGGCACTCGACCGTTCGTTCACGGTGCAAGGTCCGGCTTTGCAGTGCAGTGAAAACGGCAACCTGCTGACGGTACAGTCGTCACGCGTATCGTTTGTGTTCGATAAGTCGACCGGGCTGGTGACTTCCTATAAAGTAAAAGGTACTGAATACTTCCACGACGGATTCGGTTTGCAGCCTAATTTCTGGCGTGGACCGAACGACAACGACTACGGAAGCCAGATGCCGAAACGTCTGCAAATCTGGAAACAGTCGAGCAAGAACTTCAACGTAGTGGATGCCTCACTCGCCTTGGACGGAAAAGATGCCGTATTGAAGGTGAGCTACCTGCTGGCTGCGGGCAATCTCTACATTGCGACTTACCGCATCCATCCGTCGGGAGTGGTGAAGGCGGATTACACCTTTACCTCTACCGAAATGCAGGCCGCTCAGACTGAGGCTTCGGAAGCGACCCTGATGGCTACCTTTACACCGGGCAACGAAGCACGTCGTAAGGAAAGTTCCAAACTGGTGGTACCGCGCATCGGAGTACGTTTCCGTTTGCCAGCCGACATGGAGCAGGTGACTTATTTCGGACGTGGACCGGAAGAAAACTACTGTGATCGCAACAACGGTACACTGGTGGGTGAATACCGGAGCACGGCAGAACAGATGTATTATCCTTACGTCCGTCCGCAAGAGAACGGACATCACACCGATACCCGCTGGCTGACTTTGAAGCAGAAAAACGGTAAGGGATTGGCTGTGTATGCCGACGGAACGATGGAATTCAATTCTCTCCGTAATTCCGTAGAGGATTTTGACGGTGAAGAAGCCACGAACCGCGATTATCAGTGGAACAACCGGGATGCGGAAGAACTGAAACATGATATCCGTACGGCGAAAGACATCAAGCCGCGTCAGACCCACATCAACGATATTACTCCGCGTGATTTTGTGGAAGTCTGCCTGGACATGCGCCAGATGGGTGTGGGCGGTTTCGACAGCTGGGGTTCTATTCCAGACCCGCAGTACCTGATTCCGGCCAATAAGGAATACCGTTGGGGATTCACTATCGTACCGATGTAAAAATCGCCTGTCATAGGAAATAAAAATTCCGGGCTTGAGCAAAAGGAATGCTCAGGCCCGGAATTTTTTTGTGTTCACGTACGGACATAAAAAAAGGAGTTCCGCTGAACTCCAACCTTTTGTTAACCTTAAATCTAATACTATGAAAAACACGTTGCAAAGGTAAAGACTTTCCGGAAATCTGCAAAGGAATGAATCTAAAAGATGTGTTTTATAACATAATTTGGAAAATGCCGCTTATTTGAAAGATTTATTAAGAAAAACGGCTGTAATGGAGTTTGAGAAACATTTTCACACAAAAGTTACTTTGTTTACATGATTTTGTAATATATTTTTCCGAACTTTGTTACAGAACAATTGGAGGAAGTTACTATGGAATTAAGTTTAAAGGAGCGTCAGAAGGCCCTGAAGGTGACACTGACCATGGTACTGGTGGCATGTACTTGTTTATTGTATTTAGGATATAGGTTGTGCATGTATTATTAAAGCGAAAAAAAAGGTGCGTCCGGGCAATCCAGACGCACCTTTTTGGCAATAACCGATGACTTTATTTGCTTTCTTTTTTGAATTTGTAGACAGCAAATGTCATGGCACCTATTTCAGTATTGAGCGTATTTCCTTCGATGGATACGGCACTCTCTTGAGGGGTAATCAGATTCGGGTTGTCGAGTGTATTCTCTGCATCCGGATTTTCGGTATGCAGGGTAATGCATTTCCCGTCGCCTAAAGTGACAGATTTCTTCAGTCCCTTGAATTCCAGCGTGAGAGGCTGTGCCTTGTCGGAAGTGTTGGCCACTTTTACAATGTAAGTTTGGGTCGGTTCATCCCAAACGGCACTGGCAAAGAGTCCGTTCTGCCCCTCTTGTCCGCTGACCGGTTTCTTGTCCATGGTCAGAGGTACGACGTTGGTACCTTTGTTGTGACCGTAGAGTGACTGTACATACCAGCTGCAGGTGCGTACCGAGCGCAGGTTGTCGAACCAGATTAAGTCCGGACGCCACTGCCATCCTTCCACGTGAGCCAGCAGCGGAGCGTAGGTAGCCATGTGTACCACATCGGCATTTCTTTCTACTCCAGTCAGGAAGGCAGCTTCGAGCAGAGATGCGTGGAAGTGGTTCCATTTCTTGCCTTTTCCGTGGCAGGCGTATTCTCCGGCAAATACTTTCGGGCCTTTCCGGTCGTAGTTGTCGTAACGGTTGCCTGATTTCAGGAACCAGTCTTCCGGACGGTAGAAATGTTCGTCTACCAAGTCGACTTTCAGTTTCTTCATTTCCGGCCACAAGTAATCGAAATCCTTTCCTTCAGACTGCGGACCGGAGGAACCGATAATCTTGATTTCCGGATGTGCTTTGCGGATGGCTTCTACAAACGGTTTCAGACGTGCCGGATATTCCGGTCCCCACTGTTCGTTTCCGATGGCCATGAATTTCAGGTTGAACGGAGCCGGATGTCCCATGTCAGCACGGAGTTTTCCCCATTTGGTGTTGGTGTCGCCATTGGCAAACTCAATCAGGTCGAGTGCATCCTGAATGTAGCTGTCCAGTTGGTCTACGGGTACGTGTGCTTTCGGGTCATCGTTTTGGTACTGGCAAGCCAGTCCGCAGTTCAGTACCGGAAGCGGTTCGGCCCCCATGTCTTCAGCCAGCAGGAACAGTTCATAGAATCCCATGCCGTAGCTCTGGAAATAGTCCGGGAAGAAACGGTAGGGGAAGGTGTACTCCCAGCGGTTGCTGTTGAGTGGACGGTTTTCCACCGGTCCTACAGAGTTCTTCCAGTTGTAGCGGTCGGTGATTTCGGTTCCTTCCACGATACATCCTCCCGGGAAACGGAAGATGCCCGGTTTGGTATCGGCCAATGCCTGTACGAGGTCTTTCCGCAGTCCGTTTTCACGTCCTTTCCAGGTATCTACCGGGAACAAAGACACATGTTCCAAATCTACCGTGCCCGGAGAAGCCAGGAAGATTCTCAGATGTGCTTTGGCTTGTGTCTGAGTAGGAGTCAGGATGACTTCATATTTTTTCCAGTCCTTGGAGTTGATGTTTACGTCTTGTGAGGTGATGACCTGCGATTCTCCCATGGACGCATTGTCAATCAGTTCCACCTGTATTTTCTGGTTTTCCCCTCTTGCCCATACGGTAAAGCGGTATTTTTCGTTGGCCTTGATACCGATTCCGAAGAAGCCTTCGTTTTCAATGCCGGTCCGTTTGTGCGGATGGCTGGGGGCTCCGAGGCGTACGTAATGTGGATTCTTTTCAAACGGTCCGTCATCTTGGAGGGTGACGTTGCCGAAAATGTCCCATCCCATCAGGTGTTGTGGAAATTCGAACGAACGGTTTTTAATCAGTTCTGCATAGAGACCTCCATCGGCTCCATAGTTAATGTCTTCGAAGAAATGCCCGTACATGGTCGGTTGTATTTCCGCACCAAGCTTATTGGCCTGAATCACCATCTGATTGGTGTTTTGCGCTTGTAGGCTGAGGCCCGCACTGAGTGCAAGCGCAGAGATAAAGGCTAAGTGTTTGTTCATGGTTTTATTTTTAATTTAATGTGATACAACACTACTGTCCCGTAAAAGTGGATAAATGGTTCTTTGAAATTATTGAAATATAGTCGATTACACGGTTTTTTGAAATGAAACGGACTTGATTTTGCAACTTTGCAGTCTAATACAAATGGCTGCTATGTTCCAAGACAAATACGTATTCTCTCAATTAACCGCTTTTCTGAACAGGACTCAGTTCAACAACTATGTTCGCAAGTATGATGGTAATCACTACGTGAAGCAATTCACCTGCTGAAATCAGATGCTCGCGATGATGTTTGGCCAACTGAGTAACTGTGAGAGTCTGCGAGACTTAATTGTTGCTTTCGAGGTGCATAGGGACAAGCAATATCATCTTGGGTTAGGTCGTGAACCGATACCCAAGACAACTCTTGCGACAGCCAACCATATATGATGAAGGAAGCCTGTGAGAAGCGGACGACCAACATCCTTGACATTTCTGGAAAGAAATATGCGTTTGATTCAACAACGATTCCGTTGTGTCTAGCCACATTTCCATAGGCGAAGTTCCGAGGGAAGAAAGGAGGCATCAAAGCACGATTCTACAACAATGTCTTCAATCGTCCAGCATGATATGAAGTTGAAACGCTCAACCTATGAAGTTATGCAAATTTTCAGCATATCATTGACTGACAAAACCCACTTACGTGACCTGTTCGACAAGACTAATTTCAATGATGTCAAAGATCTAAATAATCCCCTGATTCCGGGCTATTTGATTAATTGTTTAACTCGTCCCATTTTAACGGGACACTAATGGTGATACAAACTTACATAAAAAGCGGCAATAAATTGACATAGTAATCATAAAATGTCTGTTTCTATGATTTTAGGGATAAATTTAGGGCCTATTGTTCTTCCTGAGGTGGACAATTTTTTCTATTAGGTGGACATTTGTTTTTTGAATGGATTTTTATCTCCTTTTTCCGAAAAAGACTGGAAAAACGGTATACCTTTGTCTGAAAAGTGAAAAGAAATCCATGAAAAGAAAAAGTTTGCTGTTCTATCTGTTCCTTGTATTCAGCTTGTGCAATCCGAATATACGGCTTTGTGCCATGCACAGTTCCTCTCGTTTTTCGTTGGCTTCTATTACGATGAACGACGGCTTGCCCTACAATTTTGTGGATGACATCATAAAATCCAGTGATGGGTATCTGTGGGTAACCACATACGGAGGAGGAGTGGCTCGTTACGACGGAAATGAGTTTGTCACTTTTCATACCAATGCAACCGATAAGAAAAGGGTCTTGAAAAGCAACTTTGTGGAGAAACTGACGGAG
Source organism: Phocaeicola fibrisolvens (assembly GCF_025567125.1). NCBI lineage: Bacteria > Pseudomonadati > Bacteroidota > Bacteroidia > Bacteroidales > Bacteroidaceae > Phocaeicola > Phocaeicola fibrisolvens. The sequence goes on from NZ_JAOQJI010000004.1 coordinate 85,720, forward strand.
GATGCTTTTCATCGTATCTGGATGGCGGGAGAAGCGGGAATAGAATTGCTTTCTACCGAAAATCTGCAGATATTACCGGTTGCATCTTTGCAGTCGAAGCAGATGATGGAGTTGATGAAACTGCCCGCCAATTTTCTTTTGACGAGCAGAAAGGGGAATCTGTGGATTTGCAGTCGGGGACAAATTTATAAGGTTACGTTTCACGATACAGGGAAGGTGGAAAAGGTGATTCAGGTTTCAGACACTCCTTTGCATGAAAGAGGCAGTGTATTGGCTGAAATAGACGGGTATATCTGGTTCTTTCACAAGGGAAAACTTTGCCGGATTCGTGAGGATGTGGAAAGTATGCAGGAGCCGCAGCCGGTTTCCGTATCGTTGGAGATTCCGCCGATGGATGCCGTGTTCTGCATTTATCATTGCCAGAACAACGTGTGGATTGGAACCAATAACGGATTATATTGTTATGACCTGACGACAGATACCAACCGGTTTTATTTCCATGATGCACACAATCCGTCTTCTTTGTCACAAAACTACATCACTTCCATTACCTCGATGCAAGACAATCAGATTATTGTCGGGACATTGCTGGGGCTGAATGTGTTCAATGCCTCTACTTCCGATTTTACTCGTATTCAGGCTGGAGAGGTGATGGAGATGCACGGACTTTCTTGTAATTTCATCAATACGCTTTATACTGATAATGAAAACGACATTGTTTGGGTAGGGACTGAAATTGGAGGACTAAGCAAGATGTTTTCGGCCCGTTTGTCGGTGATTAATTATTATCATCAGCCGAATCAGCCAGGAAGTCTTTCGCGTAATCCGGTCAATGCAATTGTGGAAGACGAGTTTCATACTCTCTGGGTAGGTACGGTGGAAGGAGGGTTGAACTGTCATTTAAAGGGAAGCGAGCGTTTTTTGCATTATACGACCGATGCACCGGCTTGTTTGTCACACAACACGGTAAGTGTGCTGGTCTTAGATGACAAGGACCGATTGTATGTGGGCACTTGGGGAGGTGGAGTAGGATGGATAAACCGGCAGCCTTCTGCACCGAAACGCTATATTCCTCTTCCATTGAAAGATCCTTTTATTTCGAGTTTGGCTTTCGACCCCATCAATCACTTGCTGTGGATTGGAACCATGGGGAACTTGTATGTATACAATCCGGCAGATGGAAGTATTGTGGAACCTTTCTCGAAGGAAAGTAAGGCGGTTGTCAATCAGAATGCATTAGGCATGTGCATTACTCGTGAGAAGGAACTTTGGGCTTCATCGCCTTTTGGCCTTTTGAGAATCGATTTGGAGGCGTATGGGAAAGGACAGTTGAAATACAAGAAATATGTGTTTAAACTGGATAATCCGGCTTCGGAAAGAATAGAGCGCATTACGTCTATTTTTCAGTCGAAAGATGGTACGGTTTGGTTGGGAAGTAATGGTAACGGGTTTTATAAAGCGTTGCACAGAGGAAAAGAGTATCAGTTCATGGCGTTTACAAAAGACGATGGACTGGTAAGTAATAGTGTACGCGGGATTCTGGAAGACTGGTATGGGAATATTTGGGTATCTACGGACAATGGATTGTCGTGCTTTAATGTAAAAGAAGAGTCTTTCAGCAATTACAGTCAGATTGACGGATTGGTTTCCGACCAGTTTTATTGGAATGCAGGAGCTTTGTCTTATGACAAGGAACGTTTGTTCTTTGGCAGCCAGAAAGGGTTGACAGAAATCCATCCGATGATTGAAACAGAGCATAAATGTATGTATCCACTGGTTTTTACCCATTGCAAGGTGTTTGGTCAGGAGGTTTTTCCGCAGTCAGGAAAAATAGTGATGCATGAAAGTGACAAGTCATTGTCGATTGATTTTGCAGCTCTTGATTATATACTGGCACCTCAGTCCCAATATTCTTATCGTTTGAAAGGTTTTGATGATACGTGGGTAACGGTACCGGCCAGCCGCAACAATGCAACTTATACAAATCTTTATCCGGGAAAATATGTTTTTCAGCTTCAGTATGCGCCAGATGGGAAGCATTGGCTGACGCGTACGGCAAAACTGACGATTGTGGTCCGTCCTTATTTTTACAAGACTCCGTGGTTTTTACTTTCCACACTATTTATTTTGCTGTTCGGAGGATATCGTTTTCTGTTATGGCGTTACCAGACGATGAAGCGACAGCAGAATCTGCTGCATCAGATGGTGGAAGAACGTACTTCGGAACTGGAAGCGCAGAAAAAATTACTTTCCAACCAGACTCAGGAACTGTCTGAGCAAAATAAGTTGCTGAAAGACCAGAATGAGAAAATTACTGCACAGAAAAATCAGATTTTGGAAATGTCACGGAAGGTGGAGGAACTGACCATTGATAAACTGGCGTTTTTTACCAATATTACGCATGAATTCCGAACACCGCTGACTTTGATTGTCGGTCCGATTGAACGGGCTCTGAAATTAAGTTATAATCCCCAGGTAATTGAACAGTTGCATTTGGTGGAACGTAATTCCAAGTATCTTCTTTCGCTGGTCAATCAATTGATGGACTTCCGGAAAGTAGAGGAAGGGCATATCAAAATTGCCACCAATTACGGGAACTTGAAAGAGTTCATGAGTGAGATTGTACCTCCTTTTGCCGATTATGCAAGAAGTCGTGGTATTGACCTCCAGCTTTATCTGCATCTTTCAGATCCGTTCCTGATGTTTGACGAGGATGTGATGCGTAAAATCATGACTAACTTAATCAGTAATGCCCTGAAGTTTACTCCTAAGGGGGGAAATATTGGTATTTATGTGGGGACAATCGGCTGTCAGAAGGAGAAGAAATTGTTTATCAGTGTCCGCGATACGGGAAAAGGCATTCCAGAGAATGATATGGAGCGGATTTTCATGCAGTTCTATCAGTCGGACAATCAAAGCTTGGAATCGGTGAGTGGACAAAGTGGAACAGGCATTGGTTTGTATTTGTGCCGGAAACTGATTGATTTGCTGGATGGAAAAATTTATGCCAAGAACAACCGGGTGAAAGGCACGTCTTTCCGTATCCTTTTGCCAGCGGTGTATGGAGACAGACAGGAAAATCTGATACCCGAGGTAGAGAAAGACGATGCAGTGGTGGACATTCCACGTAACGGACGTATGACTGTTCTGGTTGTTGAAGACAATAAGGATATGCGTGATTATATCCGTTCCATCTTGATAGAATACTATAATGTGTTGGAAGCTTCTCAAGGTGAAGAGGCCTTGGGAATACTGCGTACCAGTAACGTCGATTTCATTATCAGCGATTTGATGATGCCGGTAATGGATGGAATGGAATTGTCTCGCCGGGTGAAAAGTGATTTTTCCATATCTCATATACCTTTCTTGATGCTGACGGCGAAGACTTCTGATGAGGCTCGTCTGGAAAGTTACAAGATGGGAGCGGATGCCTTTTTACTGAAGCCTTTTGATGAGAACATGTTGCTGGCCCGTATATCCAACATTCTGGAGAACCGGAAACGCGTGCAGCAGAAATTCTCCATAGATATGAATACCGATTCTTTGGAAGTGGAAGAAAATTCCGGTGACAAGAAATTTCTGAACAAAGCCATGGCGGTGGTGAAGGAAAATTACAAGAACCCGGATTTTGAAGTCAGTGATTTCATTGAAGCGGTAGGAATCAGCAAGAGCCTGTTGAACAAGAAAATGCAAAGCCTTACTGGGCAGTCGGCCGGACAGTTCATACGCAACTATCGTTTGAACCTGGCACGTGAACTTTTGTTAAGAAACCGGGTAAACCGCACGATGAATATTTCTGAGATAGCTTACGAGGTGGGTTTTAATGACCCTAAGTATTTTACCCGTTGTTTTACGAAGCATTTTAATGTGACTCCAAGTAGTTTGTTGGAAGGAAGTAGTTCTGATAAATAATATTTAGTTTGATGGAAAGGGGAACAAAATACTATTGTTCCCTTTTTTTTGCTTTTTGTCCTCTCGTAGTAGCAAAAATAGCATCCTATACACCTTTAAAGTCCGTTTGTCCACCTTCGTTTTCTTTGAGATTTCTACATTTGAAGCACTGAAAAACCATTTGTATCATGAAAGATTCTCCGTACTATGAAGAATAAAATATGAGTGAGTTTAATTAACAATCTAAATTTAATACCGTTAAACATGAAAAAACAATTGATTTTTTCCGCAATGCTTGGCTTGTGTGCTTTAGGGAGTGCAGCGGTATATCCTATGTCCGCTGTGGCTGCTGTGACACAATCCTCGGCCATTAAGGTTCGTGGCCAAGTTGTCGATGAACAAGGTGAGCCCTTGTTAGGTGCTACTATTAGGATAAAAAACACTTCATCAACAGGAACAACCACTGATTTGGATGGCAATTTCCAGTTGGAAGTACCTGGCAATGCTGTGTTGGTAATCAGTTATGTGGGTTATAAGGAGCGTGAAGTGGCTGTTCGCGGCCGGTCGGTTCTTGAGCCTATTCAGTTGCAGAGTGATGATTTCATGCTTGAGCAGGTGGTCGTTGTAGGTTATGGAACACAGAAAAAGTCGGATTTGACAGGTTCTGTAGCGGTTGTTGATGCCGAAGCATTGAAGCAGGTTTCTCATTCTAATATTTCTTCTATGCTCGAAGGAAAAGTTGCAGGTGTGCAAGTCACTTCAGATGGTCAGCCTGGAGCAGATCCAACGGTACGAATCCGTGGTATCGGTTCTTTTGGTGATACTTCTCCTCTTTATGTGATTGACGGTGTTCCGATGGGTACATCAATTCGTGACTTCTCTTCAAGTGACATAGAAACCATTCAGGTTTTGAAAGATGCTTCTGCGGCAGCTATATATGGTTCTCGTGCAGCCAATGGTGTGGTAATTATTACGACAAAGCGCGGTAAGAAAGATCAGCCGTTGAAAGTAGATTACAATGGATATTTCGGTGTGGATAATATTTCCAAAGGGGTCTACGACGTAATGAATGCCGACCAGTATAGCCAATATGTTGGCCTGTCGTGTTTGAATTCCAATACTCCATTGCCTGGAGGGTATAGTCTTGACAGTGCGACCGGTAAATATAAATTTATGGATGACACAGATACCGACTGGTTTGATGAGGTATTCAAAACTGGTATCCGCCAGAATCACAATGTAAACCTTTCAGGAGGTAGTGCACGCAGTACCTATAATGTGTCGTTGGATTATTTCAACCAGAGAGGGACACTTGAAGGTGCAGGGCCTAACTATGAGCGTTTTACTGCGCGTGTGAACAATACGATGGATACGAAATTCGTGAAGTTTCAAACAAGTGTTGTGTATTCTCATTCCGACCAGGATAATATGAGTTTGTCGAATGCTTCCGAGTACGTTCAAGGATTGTATGGCGATGTGACCAATGTTTTGCGGGGTACTCTGCTGATGCAGCCGACTATCAAGGCATACGATCCATCTACATGGGTACTTGATGATAAAGTCGGTGCGGCGAGCGATTATAATTATGATGCCTATGGTTACGGGGTGTACTATGATGATATACATGGAGATATCTCGGCTTCTAATCCATTGTTGATTAATAATCTGTTGCAGCGCAACACGCGTGTGGATCGTTTTGTCGGTACAGGATCGGCCGATGTAGACCTTCTTAAAATGTTGGGCATAGATAGTAAGAACCATAAGTTAAATTATAAGATTAATTTGTCTTACAGTAAGACGCATTGCAAGGATTTCACCTGGATTCCTTCTTGGATACAAAGTAATCGTGTGTATTTGGCAAAGAGTAATGAACGTCTGGAAAAAGCTTCCCGTGACTATTCAGATGCACTGATTGAAAACGTTCTTACTTATGACGGAACAATAGGGAAACATCATATCAATGTGATTGCGGGTCAGACTTATGAGGAAGAGAATACGGACTTGCTTACAGGATGGGGACTGAATTATACTGAACCTTATTTTTTACAACTTCAAAATGGTTCGGACACCTACTCAAGCAGTTATGAGTATAAACATGCCATCTTGTCTTACATCGGTCGTGTAAACTACAATTACGATGACAGATATTTGATTTCTGCTACGGTGCGTAGAGATGCCAGCTCCCGTTTGTCTAGCGGCATCCGTTGGGGAACATTCCCTTCTGTATCTGTAGGTTGGCGTTTCGATAAGGAAAGCTTCTTCCCTTTCAATCCCGAGGTGGTAAACATGTTCAAAGTCCGTGGTAGCTATGGTGAACTGGGTAATGAAAATATCGGTGAATACATGTACCAGGCTACAATGTCGAGAAATAACATGACATATAGCTTCAATAATTCCCCTGTAACGGGTTCTGCAATCTCTACTTTCGTGGACAACAATTTATCGTGGGAAAAGAAGAAAACCTATAATGTGGGTATAGATTTGGCATTGTTCAACAACCGTCTGGAGTTTACGGCTGAATGGTATAAAAACACGAGTACAGACTTGTTGTATTCCGTACCCGTTCCGGAACAAGCTGGAGTTTCAAATACGACAGTCACGATGAATGCAGCCTCTATGGAAAACTCGGGTTTTGAGTTCTCTGCTACTTATCGTAATCACGATCATCCTTTCAAATATGAGATATCCGCAAACCTCAGTACGTTAAAGAACCGGGTAACTTCATTAGGGTTTGGTACAGATTATTATCTGACAGGGGATTACATTACTTACGTTGGACAGGAAATAGGCCAGTTCTATGGTTATGTTTATGAAGGTATTGCACGTGTACAGGAAGACATTGATAACCATGCTGTGCAGGAAGGAGCAAATGTAGGCGACTGCTTATATAAGGATATAAACAACGATGGGAAAATAGATACAGACGATAGAGTAGTATTGGGAAGCGGTTTACCGAAAATAAACTTTGGTCTTAATGCACGTTTTGAGTATAAGGGATTTGATTTGAGTATTGCTACTTATGGTGCGCTGAACTATCATGTGAGCGATGACATATACAATTCGCTTCACTCTTGTTACGGATGGAGCAACAAGGAAGTAGCTATGCTGGATGCCAACCGCTTTAGTGAAGACGGAACCACATACCTGTCGAATGTACCCCGTACATATATAACTAACAGTGCAAGTTTGGCATGGAATGATTTGTTCAGCTCCCGTAAGATTCAGAACGCTGCTTATTGGAAGATTGCCAACATAGAATTAGGGTATAATTTCCCGAATTCCTGGTTTGGCAAATACATATCCGATGTACGTCTGTATGTGTCAGCACAGAACCTCTGCACATTCACTGGTTATAATGGTTACAATGTGGACTATGCGGGTGGCACATTCACTCCGGGATACAATTTCTGCTCATATCCAACCGCACGTACATTTATGTGTGGAGTACATTTTACATTCTAATGGCTATTCTGTATTTTAAGATTAAAAACAAACTGTATGAAACTTAATATATATTCACTTGCTCTTATTGTGGGATTTGGCACTTTGTCTTCTTGTATCGATAGATTGGAATTGGTCAATCCCAACCAGCAGACTTCAAGTACTTTCGGTTTCGATGCCGATGATTTGGAGGAGTGTGTGATTGCTGCATACAATCATATTCGAATGGAAGGATCGTATGCACGTGTGGGGTATACTATCGACGTATGCCGCGGAGATGAAGCTTGGAATTCATCCCAAGTCTGGTATTTACCATTTGATGACCTCAATGTAGAAGTGACCTCCGATATCGCATTTTGGCCGTGGCGTGAATGGTACTATACCATAAACGTTTGTAACTTTATCATGTCTCGTTGTGGGGAAGATAACGACCAGCTTTCTGAAAATATGAAACATATAAAGGGTCAAGCTCTGTTCTTGCGTGGATTGTCATATTATAATTTGGCCGGATACTATCAGAATCCTCCCTTAATTACGGATTATGACACTTATTCTTCATTGGATGGACTTTATGGAGCAAACAGCACTTATGATGAAGTTCTTGACCAGGTAGAAAAAGATTTTTCAGAAGCGATGGAATTACTGCCTTCTCGTGATGAAGGTGGTGAATGGGCAGGAGGACGTGCCACTTGTGGGGCTGCGGCTGGCTATTATGCCCGTACGCTGATGGTACGCCATAAATTTAGTGAGGCGCTTACTGTGCTTAAAGATATTATTGCCAAGAAGTATGGTACTTACCGATTGATGGATAACTATGGCGACAATTTCCGTGAAGGTTCTGCTTATGAGAACAATGATGAAAGTCTGTTTGAGATACAATTCCTTGATTATGGTTCACAGGGAACAGATGATGAGTGGACACCGGTAAATACAAGCCCTAACGCTACTCAGGGTTCTGCCATAGAGAGTAACTTTGCTCCGGGCAATTATGGTGGATGGGCTGATATCTCAGCTTCCCCATGGTTATACAATCTTTTCAAAGAGGAACGTACTACAGACAATAAGCTTGATCCTCGTCTTTATTGGACTATCGGTACTTATGAAACTGATTGGGAAGATTTTGAGTATGGAAATGTGGCTTATACTAACAAACTTTCGGCTACAGACAATATTGTGACCAATAATACTTATGGCGGTCTGCCTATTGCTAAGTTTACGAATCTTCGTACCGGTCTTTATGGTACAGTAGTGACAGGCTTGCACGATGGTATCAATTTGCGTTTGATGCGTTATTCGGATGTATTGCTACGTGCAGCAGAGTGTGAGAACGAAGTAAACGGTCCGACTCAGCAGGCTATAGACTGGATTAATGAAGTACGTAGTCGCGTGGATTTGCCGGATTTGAAACTTGCTGATTTTAGCACCGCAGATGAGCTTTTTGAACAGATAGCAAATGTAGAAAGACCAAAAGAATTCGGATGTGAATTCGGACGTGGTTTCGACCTTATACGTTGGGGATTCTTCTATGACAGCGGCCGTCTGCAGCAGTTGAAGGAACATGGAACCTTCCGTCGTTCAACTGAGGGTGTGAAAGATCCCGTAAGTTATAGTGATGTAACGACCGATTCGGAACTGAAGTGCTCTTATGACACCTATATTCAAGGACATGAGTTCCTGCCTATCGTTCAGCAGTTGACCAACAATAATCCGAATCTGGAAGGAAACTCTGCTAACTATAGCACAGATAACTCGGCTTATTTCCGTGAAAAGGGATGGACAGTGCGTCCGGTTGTGGATTTGAGTAAGTAGAGATAAATCAAAACGATCCTTTAGGGCAATGAAGAGACCGTGATAATTTAATTACTTCTTAATGTGTAATACAATGAAACATTTAAATAAAATAATATCAGCCTGTTTTTCAGTGACTTTAGGTATGTTTGCCTTGACAGGTTGTGAGGGTGGCGAACTGTTTGAGGTGAATGCGCCCGATTGGATTTCCGATAAAATACAGGAAATAGAGGATTCGAAGAACGATAATCAGGACGAAATTGTGCTTGAAGGCATGATGGAAGATGTGTATACCATTGGGAATACCGATTATACGAGTGGATGGTGGGCGGCCTTCTCTAAATATTATGTAATACCTGATGGGCAGAAATGGAATGCAGTGTTCAATCTTCATATTAATCCAAGTGCCACGAATACTTATAAGAATTTTGCGCTGATAATCTGTTCAGACGCGGACCGTGACGGGGACGGGTATAAGGAGTATGGTGCAATACGTTTTGATAATCAGCCGTCGGGTAATTCAGAGTGGGGTGATTATATCGATCGTTCTTATATCCAGAGTACGCTTACTTTTGAAACGGATACGGATGCCGGCATTGATAAACTCGGAGGAAAAGTCACGCTTGTAGTTGACAGAACCAATCCGGAGTCATTCAGCGTTACGATGACCAATGGAACGGTTACCAAGACTTACAATCAACCGACTGTGCTTGTGAATCTGAATGCAGACGCAAGCAACACCAATATCCGTTGTTTCCTGGTACCGGAAGGTTCTTACATTGACTTCCAACAAACAAACATTGAACCGATAGGGGGGTGCACTTCCGCTGAAGATAAAAATCCGGTTTCTATGACATTACAGAATGTGCCGCAATATGTGAATGCAGGAACGTCTCTTGAGGACGCTGTGGCCGGTGTGACTGCTTTGGTAACCTTTGAAGAGGGGGTTACAAAAACTGTGACAGCTTCCGAACTTAGTTTCTCTGCAATTCCTGATATGGATACTACAGGGGAAAAGACACTTGTAGCAGTTTACAACAAGACATTTAAAGGTGAAAACTGTGATACTCCGATTATGGCCAATGCGACTTTTGAGGTAGTTGAACAAATCAAATCCATTGAGGTGACGACTCAGCCTTCGCATACGGATTATTATTACTATACCTCGGAGGCTACCCAGTCTTTAACCGACCGTACATTGGCATTCGATCCTACAGGTATGGTGGTGACGGCAACTACGACTACTGGGAATACCCGGATTCTCCAGAATTCGGAACTTACCTTCTCGGCTGTTCCAGCCAAAACAGGTTCACAAATCGTGACTCTTACTGCCGGAGAAGGAATTACTGCAACAGTGAATGTGACCGTGAAAGAATCACAGGTTTCGGAGGTGAAGAACAGCACGGGAATGATAGGAGCAGAAGATAATTCTACCGCTTTTTGGGGTGCTTTTTCTGATGAGTTTAATGTACCTGCAGGGGCGACGAAGTCGATTACTTTCACAAACTATAGTTGTTTGGTGTCAAACTGGAATAATTATGTCATCGTACTCCGTAAAAAGGATCTTACTGAGTATGCAGTAGTTCGGGCGGATAACTATGGATGGGATGGAGATGCGGCAGATGGCGCAGGCTATGAAGCTTGTATCCATAACGGTACGCAAGGCGATTGGGCCACTTGGTTGGCTGGAATGAATGGAGCCAAGGTAACGGTATATGTGACTAACTGCGGCAATGGTACAGCCGATGTGCAGGCCGTGATGCAGGGAACCACTGGTACCACTTCCACACAGTATTATCTGGGTATCAGTACTGTGGATCCCACTGATTTAAACTTTGCGTTGACGGTGGATAGTTCTCATCTCGTTTTCGGTGAATAAACTTATTTTTTAATCTTACATGCCGTTGCGTTTGGGAAGCAACGGCATGTCTTAAACAAACCGGCTAAATGAAAAAAATATCTTTCTTTTTATTATCCTTACTGGCGGTTTTTGCCTTTACGGCTTGTACCGATGGGTTGGAAAACATTGAATACAATAGAAATAGTGATGTGGTTGTAGCTACCCCTGAAGTCACTGCAGCAACAGGAACTTCGTTAACGCTTGTGTCATCGGTTACTGGAAATGTGAACAGTGTGGTGAAAAGAGGTTTCTGTTATAGTGCCAACGCACAAACTCCTAGCATTAAAGATAATGTGGTGGAGGCAGATGAAAATTTCAGCGCAACAATCTCTGGTTTGATGGGTAATACCACTTATTATATCCGTGCTTATGTGTATGGTAATAGCCGTTATACATATTCCGAGTCGTTTACTGCTACCACGGAAGCTCAGGGGCTTGAGGAACAACTGGCAAACTATGTAGCTCCTGCTTATGTAGATAATTATGTGGATATTGCCGACTGGTCCAAGCGTGCCCAATGGAATCTGAGTAATGTGCATGATCCTACAGTGGTGCTGGCCGATGACGGGTATTATTATATGTATCAAACAGATGCTTCGTATGGTAATGCACATACTGCGGGTGGACATTTTCACGGGCGTCGTTCAAAGAACCTGGTAGATTGGGAATACCTGGGAGGAACGATGCAGAACCTGCCCGACTGGGTGATTCCGAAACTGAACGAGATTCGTGAAGGAATGGGATTGGAGGCTGTGACTCCGAATACAGCGGATTTTGGTTATTGGGCTCCTTGTGTACGGAAAGTGAGAAGTGGTTTGTACCGTATGTATTACTCTATTGTGTGTCCTGGTACTTTGAGTGGAGACGGTACATGGAGTGAACGCGCGTTCATTGGAATGATGGAGAATGACAATCCTGCCAATAACGAGGGCTGGGTGGATAAAGGGTATGTCATCACCAACGCTTCGGATAAGGGGCTTGACTTCCATGTGGCTGCGGACGATTGGAGCAACTGCTATTATAAATGGAATGCCATTGACCCCAGCTACATTATTACGGAAGAAGGCAAACATTATCTGGCCTATGGCTCTTGGCATAGTGGCATCGCATTGGTGGAAATCGACGGAGAAACCGGTAAGGTGAAAGCCGACCTGCCTAACCCTTGGGGAACAAGTGATGACATTGCTGCTTATGGTCAGTTGATAGCTACCCGTCAGATGGGAAACCGCTGGCAAGGCTCAGAAGGTCCGGAATTGGTTTATCATGATGGATATTATTATTTGTTCCTGGCCTATGATGCGTTGGATGTACCGTACAATACCCGTGTGGCACGCGCTACCAATATTGCAGGTCCTTACTTGGGGATGGATGGCACAGACGTGACTACGGTGGGAGGTGATATCCTTCCGGTAGTGACTCATCCGTATAAGTTCAATAACAGTGACGGTTGGGTCGGTATCTCTCATTGTTGCGTATTTGATGACGGAAACGGGAACTGGTATTTTGCCTCACAAGGTCGGTTCCCGGCAAACGTGGGAGGTAATGCATACAGTAATGCCCTTATGATGGGCCATGTGCGGTCTATCCGCTGGACAGAAGATGGCTGGCCACTGGTAATGCCTGAGCGCTATGGAGCCGTGCCACAGGTGGCCATCACTGAAGAGGAATTGCTGGGTAACTGGGAGCACATTGACCTTTCTTATTCTTATGGGAAGCAGAAAACTTCGACTCAGATGACACTTGCTGCCGACCATACCGTTACTGAAGGTTCCTGGAAAGGAGCAACCTGGTCGTATGACAGTGCGAATCAGTGCCTGACATTCGATAACGGTGTGAAACTCTACTTGCAGCGAGAAACCGACTGGGAAGCCTCTCCGAGAACACACACCATTGTCTATGCGGGTTATGGTACCAATTGCAAGACTTATTGGGGAAAAAAGAGCAAGTAACTCGGGTGTAGAATATTTCTGGCACAATGATGTGTAAGAATGCTACTGAAAAATGAGTAATACTGCAACCGTATTACTCATTTTTTTGTAGAAGCAATTTTGATTAGTGAAATACACTTCAAACAGTAGTAATTTATATCCTATTTTTTATGCAGACTATGAAACTCATCACTTTATTATTTCTTTCATTGGTGGTGACAAAGGAGATTTATCCATTGCCTCCAGAGAAACATTCGTCGGTTATTCCGACCAGCAAAGTCATGACGCACGACCCCGTGCTGGCCAAGCAGGGGGATACCTACTATCTCTTTGCTACCGGGCAGGGGATTTCAGTCATGTCCTCCAAAGATAGGAAAAACTGGAAATTTGAGAAACCGGTTTTTGACAAGGCATCTCAATGGGCGGTAGAGGCTATCAAGGGCTACCACGGACATACGTGGGCTCCGGATATCATTTACCATCACGGACTTTATCACCTGTTTTATTCCTGTTCGGCCTTTGGAAAGAACACTTCGGCTATCGGACATGCTACGAACCCTACACTTGACCCATCCAGTCCCGATTTTAAGTGGACTGACCACGGCAAGGTGATTCAGTCGGTTCCTCACCGGGATATGTGGAATGCCATCGACCCGAATGTGATTATCGATGAAAACGGTACGCCGTGGATGAGCTTCGGTTCCTTCTGGGACGGCATCAAGCTGGTCAAGTTGACGCTGGACCTGAACGGGGTGGCCCAGCCCGAAGAATGGCATTCGCTTTGCCGCCGTCCGCGTACGTTCGACTTGCCAGAGGAAGAGGCAGGCGACGGAGCAGTAGAAGCCCCTTTTATCATGAAGCACGGGGATTATTATTATCTCTTCGTGTCGTTCGACTATTGCTGCAAAGGATTGGACAGTAACTACAAAGTAATGGTGGGCCGTGCGAAAACGGTGACAGGTCCTTACTTGGATAAAGAAGGAAAAGCGTTGAACCGGGGAGGTGGTTCGTTGGTCATTCAGGGAAATAAGGATTATGCTGGAGTGGGGCACAATGCTGCCTATCACCTTGACGGGAAGGATTATTTCATTTGCCATGCCTATTCGGTGGCAGAAGAAGGAGCGCCGAAATTGATTATACGGGAAATGACGTGGACATCCGACGGATGGCCGATAGTTCAGTTCTGAGAATGGTCTCAGACAAATGCCGCTGTGAGGTCCGTAAAACTTCGCGGCGGTTTTTGTAATGACTTGCATGATTTGCGGTCGTTTTTGAAGAATCTTTTATTGTTAGTTTCACACTTAATTTCTATTTTTGTCCTGATTAGTAATTATCTGGAAAAACACCTATGAAGAAACAAGTACTTTTTGGCACATTGGCATTATTGGCCTCTCAAGCATTTGCCCAGCAAGCGGCAGTGACGGGGCCGGATGCACGTTTGAAACTCGATTTTCAGTTGCAGGACGGTAAACCTGTTTATTCGGTAACTTACGACGGCAAGACCGTTTTGGAGAATTCTCCGTTGGGCTTCGTGTCCAATATCGGTGATTTCAGCCGTCAGATGACGTTTGTGGACCAGCAGACAGATAAGGTGGACAAGACCTACACGCAGACCCGTATCAAACGTTCTACGGTACACTATGCGGCTAACAAGCTGACCGTGACCCTTGAAAATGCAGACAAGAAGAAAGTGGATATCGTGTTCCAGCTGAGCAACAACGACATCGCGTTCCGCTATGAGATGCCTCAATATGGCGAAACCGCCTGTATGGTGGTAGAGAAGGAAGCGACCGGATTTGATTTCCCCTCTTCCACCACGACCTTCCTTTCCCCGCAGAGCGACCCGATGATTGGCTGGATGCGTACCAAGCCGAGTTACGAAGAAGAGTATGTACCCGATGAGCCGGTGGCCACGCCGTCAAAATACGGTGAAGGGTATACTTTCCCGGCCCTTTTCCACGTAGGTGACAACTGGGCACTGGTTTCGGAAACCGGTGTGCGCAGCTTGTATTGTGCGTCTCATCTGAGCGATGCCACGAAGGACGGGCTGTATAGCATTGCCTTCCCGAACCCGGGCGAGATGAACGGACTGGGTTCTTCCACTCCGGGACTGGCTCTGCCGGGTGTGACTCCCTGGCGTACCATTACGGTGGGTAACGGGCTGAAGCCGATTGTGGAAACCACAGTCCCGTTTGATGTGGTAGATCCGCTCTATGAACCTTCACAGGATTATAAGTTCGGACGTTCCACCTGGAGCTGGATCATGTGGCAGGACCCGAGCATTAATTATGACGACCAGGTGCGTTTCATCGACCTGGCCAGTGAGATGGGCTATGAATATACCCTGATTGACGGCGGCTGGGAGAAGAACATCGGCCGCGACAAGATGGAGAAACTCTTCCAGTATGCACACCAGAAGAAGGTGGACGTATTCGTGTGGTACAACTCCAACGGCTACTGGAACGATGCGCCGCAGGATGCCAAGCAGTGCATGAGCAACTCCGTAGCCCGCAAGAAAGAAATGAAATGGTTGCAGAAATGCGGTGTGAAGGGACTGAAGGTGGATTTCTTCGGCAGTGACAAGCAGCAGATGATGGGCTTGTACGAAGACATCCTGACCGATGCCAACGAATACGGACTGATGATTATCTTCCATGGCTGTACCATTCCGCGCGGATGGGAACGGATGTATCCCAATTATGTGGGCAGCGAGGCGGTACTGGCTTCAGAGAACCTGATATTCAACCAGCATTTTGACGATATGGAGGCCTACAATGCTTGTCTGCATCCGTTTATCCGTAACACCATCGGCTGCATGGAATTCGGTGGTACGTTGCTGAACAAGCGTTACAACCGGACAAATGACGGAGGATGTACCCGCAAGACGACCGATGTGTTCCAGCTGGCTACGGCGGTGCTGTATCAGAACCCGCTTCAGAACTTTGCTCTGGCTCCGAACAACCTGACCGATGCGCCGGCTTTGGCCATCGACTTCATGAAGCAGGTGCCGACCACCTGGGATGAAACGGTGTTCCTGGATGGCTATCCCGGTAAATATTGTGTGCTGGCCCGCCGTCACGGTGACCGCTGGTACGTGGTGGGAGTGAATGCCCAGAAAGAACCGTTGAAGCTGACGCTGAACCTGCCGATGTGGCAGAAGGGTGAGACGGTGTCTTATTACCTGGACGACAAGAAGCGCCAGCCGAAGCTGGAGGACTTGAAAATCAAGAACCCGTCCGAAGTGAAAGTGGTGATTCAGCCGGAAGGCGGTATTGTCCTGACGAAATAACCCGAGGGAGATTGCAAGGAGAAAAGCGTGATTTTTTAGCCGAAATCACGCTTTTCTCTTTTTAATTTATAACTTTGCAACCTAACTCTTTTGAATTATGGAGAATAACAAGCTTTTCATTTACAATACACTGACCCGCAAGAAGGAACTTTTCGTGCCTTTGCATGCTCCTCATGTGGGCATGTATGTGTGTGGTCCTACCGTATACGGTGACGGACATCTGGGACATGCGCGTCCCGCCATTACGTTTGATATCCTGTTCCGCTACCTGAAGCATTTGGGCTACAAGGTGCGTTACGTGCGTAACATTACCGATGTGGGCCATTTGGAACACGATGCCGATGACGGAGAAGACAAGATTGCCAAGAAAGCCCGTCTGGAACAGCTGGAGCCGATGGAAGTGGTGCAGTATTATCTGTTGCGTTACCACAAGGCTATGGAAGCCCTGAACGTGTTGCCGCCCAGCATCGAGCCGCATGCGTCCGGACACATCATCGAACAGATTCAGCTGGTACAGGAAATCCTGAAAAACGGATATGCGTACGAAAGCAAGGGCTCAGTTTATTTCGACGTGGCCAAGTACAACAAGGACCATCACTATGGTGTGCTGTCGGGCCGTAACCTCGACGACGTGCTCAACACGACCCGTGAACTCGACGGACAGGACGAGAAACACAATCCGGCCGATTTTGCGTTGTGGAAGTGTGCGCAGCCGGAACACATCATGCGCTGGCCGTCACCCTGGAGCAACGGTTTCCCGGGCTGGCACTGTGAATGTACAGCCATGGGACGGAAGTACCTGGGTGAGACTTTCGACATTCACGGAGGAGGCATGGACTTGATTTTCCCGCACCATGAATGTGAGATTGCACAGGCTGTGGCTTCTGAAGGTCATCCGATGGTACGCTATTGGATGCACAACAACATGATTACCATCAACGGACAGAAGATGGGTAAGTCGTTGGGTAATTTCATCACTTTGGATGAGTTCTTCACCGGCTCCAACAAGCTGCTGACGCAGGCCTATACGCCGATGACCATCCGCTTCTTCATTCTGCAGGCACATTACCGCAGCACGGTGGACTTCAGCAACGAGGCGTTGCAGGCAGCTGAAAAGGGATTGGAACGTTTGCTGGAAGGTGTGAAGAACCTGGAACGTATCACTCCGTCGAAGACTACTTCGGGCATTGAGCCGCAGGGACTGCGCGAGAAGTGCTACGAAGCCATGAATGACGACTTGAATACGCCGATTGTCATTTCACACCTGTTTGATGCCACCCGCATGATCAATACGGTGATTGACAAGAAGGCGACCATCAGCGCCGAAGACCTGGAAGAGCTGAAGAGCGTGTTCCATCTGTTCGTGTTCGACATTCTGGGATTGAAAGCGGAGGCTGAAAACAATGCGGCCCGTGAAGAAGCATACGGAAAGGTGGTCGACATGCTGTTGGAACAGCGTATGCAGGCCAAGGCCAACAAAGACTGGGCTACCAGCGACAAGATTCGCGACAACCTGGCTGCACTGGGCTTTGAGGTGAAGGATACCAAGGACGGATTCACCTGGAAGCTGAACAAGTGACGGAGATTTTGAAAACTACATGATAGGAAGAAGGGGTATCGGTGTGTGTGCCGGTACCCCTTTCTGTTTCTAATATGAGAAGAAATACTTATTTCTTGTGGATTTCGATTCGCTTTCCGTCAGCCTGTACGGCGTAGAGTTTGGCATTTCCTAACTCTATACCCGATGGGATGTCGTAGTTGAACATATTGAAGAAATAAATCAGTTCGCCTTCGGCATTGTTTTTCCGCAGTTCAAAGGCCACTGCATTTTCTCCGTTTATCACGGTGTATTTTCTTCCGGAAACGGTGTAGGCAATGTCAGGGCTGATGGTTTTCACCTCTCCTTCAAACTGGGTGTAATATCCGGTATCCGAAGGTTTGGTATCCAGTCCGGTATCTCCGGCCTTGCGGTCTTCAATGTATTGGAAGGCATGTTTGGGCTTCGGGAATTTCTTCATAAAGTCCTTGGCTTCTTTAATCATTTCTGTCGTCACTTTATATTTCCAGGTGCCATACTGGTCAATGGTATCTTCTCCCGGGATAAAGAAGCCCCACAAGTCGAAGAAGTCGGTCAGGTTTTCGTTGGCCGCCTCACTGGCTTTCATGGCAAACTTGAGCTGGGCAGCACCGGGGTCACTTTCTGTAATCCGGTCTTCACGCAACAGTTTGAACAAGGTTTGCCAGAATCTGGGATTGTGTCCGCAACGGTGATAATAATTCCACAACTGCCAGTTCATACGCATGTGTATCTCCGTGTCTTCTCCCTGATGGGTTGCATCTCCCATATTATACCATGCCTTTTTATAGACGAAGCGAGAATCGGCCAGGTCGTTCAATTCGCTGCCTCTGGAACAGTATTTCCCCAGTTTGTATAACACGTAGTTCGAGAACAGGTTGTTGGACGATTCCGTACTTCCGGGCCAGTTGATGGCGGCCTGATGGATGTGGCCTATTTCGTGAGCCGGTCCCCAGGCATTGTCTTTGGCGGCCATGACATTCTCTTTCAGCAGGATGTTGTTCAGGTACGTATAAACGAAGCCGATGCAATAGTCGGTGGCCCACATGTAACTTCCTTCCGGTGAGATGGCAAAGATGTGGTTATTCACCTGCGACGGGCGTACATCCTCGATGCCCATCAGTTCCTGTTCCCATCCGATGATGTCATCCCACAAGTTGATGGCCGACAGTATCTGGTTGGGGACAAATTCCTGCATCTTGGAAGTATGGAAATAGAACATGATGCGTTCACCTCGTACACAGAAATATTTGTGGGTCGCTTTCTTCAAGAGTTCGGCATACTTTTCATCGGTTTTATGTTCTTTCAGGTCGAAGAAGCCGGTCACTTTTCCGCTTCCCATTGGGATATGAATTTTGATAGGCTGGGCGTCGGGTGAGGTCAGGTCGGTGTTGTACATGACGAAAAGCTGTCCCTCCTTGCGCATGGTCAGTTTGTTGACACCCGGCGATAGGAAATAGACTTCCCCGTTCACGTTGGTCTGCTTGTATTCCTGTCCGCTTTCCCAGATACTTTGCAAGGATATCTGTTGGCCGTGAGTGTCGCCCACCAGTACGATAAGTTCATCGCCTTGTTGCACCGAGATACCGGTAGGATTGTCCAGGTTGCTGTATTTCTTAGTCATCAGTTTGGTGGCCCACTCCTCCGGTATGCTGTAAGGGGCATATTCACGGATACGGAATTCTTTTTCATACGCATCGTATGTATTGTTCTGGAGAGCCTTGGCCAGTCGGACAAAATAGTCGGGGAGGGCATTGATCTGTTCGTCGGTCACTCCTTCTTTCAAGGTGCTGCAAGTGATGTCGCTGAATACGGTGAGTAACGTTTTCTCCAGCGTGTTTTCCTGGTTATACCGATAGAACTCCATTTCGTCGCAGCTCACAAAATTGCCGGCACCCGATTTGACTTCGAACTTGATACCTGTCACTTTCTGGGTTGTCTTGAAGGTGATTTTGGAAGGTGCATTCTGCATGCGGAAATTGTAGGAACCATATTTCTTCCAGTCCGAGTGCCCCTCATCGGTCGCAATCAGCAGGTCAAATTCCCCGAAGTTTCCGTTTCCGGAGCGGGTATAATAAATAAGGTAGTCTATGTCGGCACCCCCTTGGAAATAATATTCCAGTGTGACCGGGAAGTTAGCCGGTTTCCCCCATGGTGAGTGATAAGGATTGGCGCCATCGGCAGAAAATTTGCCATCCCATGTGTTTTCAATGTCTTGTCCGGGTTGGCATTCACTGGCTTTACCTCCAGAGGGCTGTACCTTGATGTCTTCGCTGAGGACGATATCGGACGAGGCATATTGAGTTACGTTGATTACATAGTTCTGTACAGGAGACAGAACCTTTATTACGGCTTTTCTGCGTTCTCCAGAAGAATTTGCCGTTACGGAGATTTTGATACTAGCTCCGGTAGACGGGTCTTCCTGAGTGGTGATAAACAACCACCCTGCATCACTTTCTGCTTTCCAGTCGTTTAAACTCAAATTGGTTTTGACAGCTATTGTTTTGTTTTCTGGAGTGCTTCCGAATTCTTGAGTGATATCTGTTTCTTCGATAGAAAAGAAACGGTCTTGAAGATTATCTTTATCCTTGCATCCTGAAGAAGACAGAATCAGTAACATCAGGAGGATAAAAGAAGAAAAGAAAAGTTTTTTTCTCATAGGTATTAGTTGAGGAATTTGAAGAGGAAGGATAAAATTGCAGTTTTTCCTTCCTCTTTTTGATGGGACATCAATGAATATTAATTACCATATAGGGTCAGCTCTCCAAGGTTGAACCAGGAACTTCCGTTTGTCATGGAGCCGGCTGTACTTGTCAGTACAGCGAAGCGGAAATAAGAGAACTTGTTGGCTGTACGATAGATAGAAGAGGAATACTTCTGATTACCTCCTGTGGGCAGTCCTGACTTGATTTCCCCAAGTTCAGTCCATACTTTTCCGTCTGTGCTGGTAAATAGTTTGATATGGGTTGGAGCGGCATTGCCATTCTCAAAGCGTGTCCAATAATCAAACTGGATGGCTTGAATGGGTTGATTCAGATGAACATCGATGTAATTTCCGTAAGTGGCATCTTTCACCGGTGAATTCCAGTTGGAATGGAAGTGAAGTCCGCTACCTATTCCATCAATTAAACCGGTAAGTCCCGTACCATCACCATTGGCGATAGAGTTGGTAGAGAACTGGTTAGCCTTCAGTTCGAGTTTGTCTGGAGAATAGGTGATTCCCAACAGGATTGTACGCTGTGCCGCATCGATTTCTACTCCTTCGACCGTTGGATTAGTGATGGATAAAGGTAGGATGTATTCTCCCATTTCCAAAGCGGAGCGGTTGAATGTAATATCCAGGGATGCGGTTGTAGCTTCTTCTCCAAAAGTGACGACACCGTTGTCTGGTAGGGTGTAGGCATTTTGCGGAAGTAGCTTGTAACGGTTGTTGTGTTGGGTATTATATTGGTTGAATGCACTGACGGCCTCCTCATTGGAAGCTACGGTACATTTCAACCCCCATGTATTTGGGGTAGGCAAGGTTAGTTGCAATGAGTAGGTTAAGGTTGCTTCTCCGTGAGATGAGAACTGTGCGCTACTTACAAATCCCGTATTGGTCAACCCGATAGTAGGCGATTTGATGTCTGGAGCAATAATTAACATGCTGTCATTGACCGACACTTCCGAACTGCGTATAAGTAAAGGAAGTGCATATTTCTGACCGTTGTGGGTTTCCTGTAGTTTCTGGATTTCACGGGTTTTCAATATGGCTTCTACTATCTTGTAGCGTTCTTGAGCTCCAAATTTCAACTCCTTGTCGGGAAGTGAGTAATATTCAGCCGGCAGATAAGCATATCCCAAGTTGTTGTCTGTGCAATAGGCTTGGAATGCTTCTTCCGACATTGGTACCAGCATACCGTTTGCCAAGGCTTCTCCTTGGCTTCCGGTCTTCATGATAGAAATTTGTATTTTCCCTTCAGCATCAGTGGTGTATAGTTCCGCATTGCGGATACCTGCATCCTTGATGTTTAGTACGCAATGATATTGCTGTGGGAAGAGTTCATCATACGTTTCGCAACTGGACAGGGCCAATGTACCTCCTAACATACATGTAGCCCAAAATATTTTATTTAATTTCATAATGCGTTAATTTTTTAGTAACCTGGTGCCTGAATAAGTTGTGGGTTCTTGTAGACTTCGTTTTCGAAAACAGGAAGGAAATACATGCGGTTTGTCCATTTGAAATCCTGGCTGACAACTACCGGCGTGTTGAATTCCTCAAAGGTCGGGTCAATCTTGCTCATGGCATTGAGTCCCTTACGTACGCCTGCACCCATATTTTCTGGAGCAATCATCCAGCGTCGGATGTCGTAGAAACGGTGACCTTCTCCCCACAATTCGACGAAACGTTCATTCTGTACCCATTTCATGATAGGCATATCGTCGGTGACGTCCTTGGTCTCGAGGTTTCTGATTCCAGCACGCTGACGGATAATGTTTAGCTGCTCCAGCGCTTTAGGGGTTTCACCGAGCGCTGCATAACATTCGGCCAGGTTCAGGTATAATTCTGCCATACGGATCAACGGTCTTGGCTTGGTTTGGCTTTCTTCGGCACTGGCAGTCCAGGCGAATGTAGGTTCAATGAACTTTTGTGACAGGTATCCGGTTACACAGTTGTCGCGGTTGAATAGGGACGGATTGTAGCCGTGAAGTTCCGAATTACGCATTTCCAGTTTCAAGGGCTGTCCGCCATAAACACGACTTCCCATGTCGCCACCGTCGAATGCAATCCAAGCATAGAAGCGTGGTTCTCGGCGGGTATTCAGCTTGATAATATCGTCACGTCCTGATACTCCTGCACTTTGGAACCATTCAGATTCAGGATAGAACTGATTGTCTTTTTCAATGGGTATTCCGTTCTCTGTGTAGAAACGTTCCACCGTGTTTAGAGTGGGTGATATTCCGGAATATCCCGCTTTCCAAGTCCCTTGGTTGTTCTTGATGACCCGGTGTGGGAGAGAGCCGATAATCATGGTTCCCTGGTTGGAATGTCCCCAGATGGTTTCACGGTTACCTTCTTTATAACGGGTAGTGACCACGTATCGCATCAGTTGTACACGTTCCATGAATTCTCTGTCTTTGTCGGCTGTTCCCCCATTTTCGCTCTTGAAGGGAACGAACGGAAGCGGCAGACTGGCTTGCTGGTATAAAGTGCGTGCATCGTCCAGGCTGAACAATTTATGTCCGGCTGCTTCTGCGGCAGCGATGGCCTCCAGGCAGGCTGTTTTGGCTGCTTCCCATTTCTTGGGGTCATATTGTTTGCTAATCAGTTCCTTGCCGTAGCCCGGGGTCTCGAATTTCGTGTTTTCCCAGTCCTTGTAAGGGTAGCTGCCGTTGTATAGCGGAGAGGCGGCATATACCAGCAGGCGGGCCTTTAAGGCTTTGGCCATGACCGAAGTGGCTCTTCCCCATTCATCCCCACTGCGAGTGGCTGGAAGCTGTCCGTCTTCGCAAACCTCGTCAAATTTCTGGCAGATCCAGTCTTTCACATAGTCAAAGTGCATACGACCTTTGTACTCTGATTCAGGAGTGGCTTGGTCAATGTATGTGTCGGTGATGGGACAAGGTCCGTAGGCTATCAATGTAGCCATGTGATAGTAGGCCAGCAGGAAGTTGGCTTCTGCCGCCCATGCTCTTTTCTGTTCGTCCGTGACTCCTCTGGCATGAGGCAGTTCCTGCAGGAAGAGCAGGCATTGTCCGATGAAGCGGTAGTTGCTTCCCCAGCTCCATCCGTCGGCGATGGTGGTCGGGAGGTTCAAGTCCCAGGTGATTTTTTGTGAACCGGTGTTCCACAGGGGAGGAAGTACGTATTCGTCGGCACCGGCTTCCACCGTCTGATAATCGAACGGACTTCTCACTCCTCCGTAGCAGGAGAAAAGAAAGCCCAGTGTGGCTTCCGGATCTTTGGTGGCATCAGGCAAAGAGGCTTGTTCGGGTGGTACTACGTCAAGGTAGTTACATGAAGTGGTTCCTCCACATAAAGCCAGTGAAAGTAAGGCGATTTTTCCTATGTTTTTAAAAGTCTTCATCGTAATTAGATTTTTTAGAAAGTTAACTGTAATCCGATATTAAACGTTCTCTGTAAAGGGTAGCTGTTCCATGCCAGTTCCGGATCCCACAACTTGAACGGACTGAATACAAACAGGTTGTTTCCGCTGAAGTACACGCGGGCATGTTTGAAGCGGTATCCGATTTCCAGTGTCTTGAAGCGGATAAAGTTACCGTTTCTCATCCAGTAGGTGCTGGCTTGGGTGTTATTGGCTATCTGTGCATCTGTTAGTCCCAAACGCGGATACGCCGCATTGGGGTTCGGGTTGGCTTCTGTCCAGTAATCATCCGCAATGAACTGCATGACATTGAAGTCGTTTTGTCCGAACGGAGTGATACCGCTGATCATAAGGGTACGCATGGCCGAACCGTTGAAGAATACGCCGAAATTGAATCCTTTGTAGTCGATGTTCATACCCAGACCGTACTGGATGCGCGGCATGTTGCCATATTCCGAAATCATGACCTGGTCTTCTGTGCTGATGATGCCGTCACCGTTTACGTCACGGTATTTCACGTCACCCACCATCACGCTACTTCCCAGGTTTTGTGTCGGGCTGTTGTCAATCTCTTCCTGGCTTTGGAACAGTCCGTCGGCGATGTAACCTTTCTGGCGGCTCAAAGGTTTGCCGGTCACGGTTTGCCAGGTATAAGGATAGAGCGGTTCGTCGTAGTCTACGTATTTATTCTGGGTGTAGGTAAAGTTTCCTTGGAAGTCTACGGCCAGGTCTTTGTTGAACTGCTTGCGGTAGTTGACGCTGAGTTCATATCCCCAGTTGTCTACCTTTCCTTTGTTGCTCCAAGGTTTGGCGGAGTCATATCCCAGAGACTGCGGCCATGCCTCGCGGTGCAGCAGGATGTTATAGCGCTTGTCGTAGAAGAAGTCGAAGGTCAGGCTCAAGCTGCGGAACAGTTCCATGTCGAAACCGACGTCCAGTTTTTTCACGCGTTCCCATCCGGCGTTCTGCACGGCATACTGAGTGACCACAGGACCGTATTTGGTGACATTCAGGTCTTCTCCAAAGGTGGCTCCCGGGCGACCGCCGCCAATCACATTCACCTGGTCGATGTACAAGAAGTGAGGTGAGCCTTCAGGACCGGTTTCGTCGCTACCTACCAGACCGTAGGAGCCTCTCAGTTTCAAGGACGATATAACCTTGCTGAGGGGAGCGAAGAATTTCTCGTTGGAAACCACCCATCCCAAAGAGATGGCCGGGAAAAACTCAAAGCGGTCACCTTTTGCCAGACGCTCGGTACCGTTGTAACCGAAGTTGATTTCAGCCAAATAGCGTTGGTCGAAGTCGTAGGTGAAACGTCCGGAGAAACCCTGGTTGCGGTTTGGCAGCACGGCATTCCGGTATTCACGCTGCATATAGAGCAACATACCGCCTACGCTGTGTTTGCCGAAACGGCGCTGATAGTCGAGGGTAAACTGCAGGAAGAAAGTGTTGTCGCCGTCTTTGGTGATATTCGACTGTGAGATATAATCTGTTCCGCTTGTGCCCAGTCTTTCCAAGGTGTATTCTCCCGTAGCAGGATTGAAACTTCCGTCTTTAATGCGGTAGTAGTAGGGTTCGATGGTACGGTTATACCAGTTGGACGACCAGTTTTTGAAGTTGATCAAAGCCGTGGCACTCAGCCCCTTGGTAATGAAATCAAGCTGTTGGCTGATTTTCAAGGAAGTGTTCAAGGTATTTTCCTGCATCTGCTTGTAAGAAGAGAGCATGTAAGCATACGGGTTAGTACGCAAGTTGGTTCCGCTCAGAATGGCATTACCGAAACGGATATGTGTGTCGCCTTCCTGTGCCGGGAATGTGACAGGGAAGTTGATTGGGTTGGTGGTCAGGGCCATCTTGAACAAGTCGGATGTATTATAGTTGGGACCCTGGTTGTTGCGTATCTGCGCATTCATTCGCAAGTCTACGGTCGTGGTAGACGTCAGCTTATATTTGATGTTGTTCTGGAAGTTGTAGCTCCAGTTGTTGATGTTGTTGTTATAAGAATATACTTTTCGGGTATTCAGCAATCCAGAGTCGTGGTTGGCCTGAATGCTCATATAGTAAGTGGCTCTAGAACCACCACCTTGCACGTTGATGTTGGCACGCTGGCTCATGGCCATATTCTTGAAAATCACATCATTCCATTTTACGCTGGGGTACATGTAGGGATTGGTGCCCAAACGAGTGTTTTCAATCTGTTCTTGTGAATATTTGGGAGTTACGCCTGGATTGCGGGTGGTCTGTGCTTCGTTGTACATTTCCATCCAGGTGGCACCGTCCACGAAGTCCGGGAAATTGGTCATGACGTTGAATGCGTTTTCCACCGTTACGTTAATTTGTGTGCGTTCATTTTCACGTCCTGATTTGGTGGTGATCAACATCACACCGTTGGCACCGCGGGCACCGTAGATGGCGGTCGCTGAAGCATCTTTCAGGATAGAGAAACTTTCAATGGTTTCTGCCGGAATGTTGTTCAGGTCGGCAGCCGAGATTTCCACGTCATCCAGCATAATCAGCGGGGTGGCTCTTCCACCGAATGTACCGATACCACGGATATAGAATTCGGCAGCCTGTCCCGGTGCACCACTGGAAGTCTTGGCGATGACACCTGCCAGCTTACCGGCGAGAGCATTGGTCAAGGAAGAAGTCGGAGTGACGAGGGAAGAACCTTTTACACTGGTGATGGAACCGGTGACACTGACTTTTTTCTGCGTACCGGCACCAACTACTACGACTTCGTCCAGCATCTCATTGTCCGACCGCAGTTTCACGTTGATTACACCGAGATCGACTACAGGAATCTCGCGAGTCTTGTAGCCAATGAAGCTGACCACTAGGATGTCTTTGCTGGTGGCTTCGATAGAATAATTACCATCAAGGTCGGAAATGACGCCGGTATTTTTCCCTTTCAGTACGATGTTGGCTCCGATGATAGGCGTTTCGTCGGAAGCATCGGTAATGGTACCGGTGATGGTTCGTTTTCTAGGACTTTGTGCAGTAGCTTCGATGTCTTTGGTTTCATGAAAGGAAACTACTGGAAGAGGGCTTGCATCGAGTGTGGCACTGGAAATAGCCCATGAGGAAAGAGGTAGCATACATAATGCCAGTCCAAGTTTTTGTCCAAACTTGTTCGTTTTCCTTTTTTGCATGTTGATTAAGGTTAAGGTTAATGTTATTGTTAATATAATGAGTCCTTTAAAAATGTGGACGTAAAATTGCAAAGGTGTATTTAAATGTGAAGTATTAGGTTTTTAGTAATCTCAGGTTACAAAATAGGGTTGTAAAATTTCTTTTTATCTCTTTCTATTTAGTATTAAATCTTGGTTTTTTATCTAAGGTTTTTGGCAAAAATATAGTAATATGATAGAAGAACAAAATTTTTTTTATTAATAATTGAAAAAAATCAGATTTTTACTACAGTCGAAAGAAGTAATATTTGGAAAATAAATGTGAAGAAAAAGAAAAATAGATTTGTTTTTGTGTAGAAGATAGATGACCATCTCGCTCCAAATGCCTAAGCGTTCGGAGCGAGATGGTTAAGCATTTTATGCAAAATGAAACACAAGGGTGTTTTTATCCGAAACAGATACCCATCTTGCGGCCTTGTACCACTAGATCATTGTCTTCTGTGACCAGTTTCAGTTTTCCGGCCACTTCGCTCAGCGGTACCGAATCGATTGCATCTCCTTTAAGAGCTACCATCCGGCCAAACATACCTTGTGCAATCAGTTCGGTAGCATGTCCTCCCATGCGGGTAGCTAGATTTCGATCGTACGCCGTAGGGCTTCCCCCGCGTTGGATGTAGCCCAGTACTGTTTCGCGTGTCTCGAATCCGGTTTCATATTCTATTTCTTCGGCAATGTATTGTGCTGCTTTCTTTCCACCTAAAGTAGGGATTCCTTCAGCTACTACCACGATAGAATAGGGTTTTCCTTTTTTGAGGCGGCCGATGATGGCATCGCCGATGCGGTGAATGTCAAAAGGTATTTCAGGAAGTAGAATGATGTCGCCTCCCCCTGCCATGCCCGAATAGAGAGCAATCCATCCGGCTTTATGTCCCATCACCTCAATGACCATGACCCGCTGATGTGCGCTGGCTGTAGAGTGCAAGCGGTCGATAGCGTCGGTAGCGATGGATACCGCTGAATCAAAACCGAACGAAGTGTCGGTCCCCCATACGTCGTTGTCGATGGTCTTAGGAATACTGACTACATTGACTCCTGCTTCTGCCAGTTTGGCTGCCGTTTTCTGAGTTCCGTTTCCTCCGATGCACACGATGCAATCCAGTTGCCGGTCGTGGATAGTCTGCAGCAGGATAGCAGGTTTGTCTTCCGCGACGGCAGTCCCCTTCTTTTTGAACGGTTTTTCGCGTGAGGTGCCCAGAATGGTTCCTCCCAGATTAAGCAGTCCAGTAAGTGAACTTTCGTCCATAGGGATGATATCGTTGTCCAGCAGTCCACGGAAGCCGCTGTGAATACCATACACTTCCATTCCATAATGATTGATGGCTGTCTTGCAAACTCCTCGGATTGTAGCATTTATGCCAGGACAGTCGCCGCCTGAAGTCAAGATTCCTATCTTCATGTTTTGCTGTATTAATAATTAGTGTGGTAAAGGTAAGAAAAAACTGTATATTTGTTATGTAGGAGGAAAAAATAATGTCTCATACTGTCGAATTAGGCAGAAAAAATCTACCTTTGCATGCGTCACACACAAGGATTTGAAATTTAAGAACGAATGAATTCAACGAAGTTAATAGGAAAGATTTTCGCTCCCAGACAGAGAAAAATTGATTTGTATGGGACTAAAGCTGAAGAGATTCAGGCTTGCGTATTCCGAAAACTGATACAGAAAGCTTCCACTACAGAGTGGGGAACTAAATATGACTATAGCCATATCCAGAATTATACGGACTTTCAGCGGGTTCCCGTGCAGACGTATGAGGATGTGAAAGGATATGTAGACCGTATGCGGCATGGAGAGAAAGATGTGCTTTGGCCGGGTAAGGTCATTTGGTATGCCAAGTCATCAGGTACGACCAACGATAAGAGTAAGTTTATTCCCGTCAGTCCGGAGGGATTGAAGGGAATTCATTATCGCGGGGGGACCGATGCGGTGGCACTTTA
The DNA here is from genome assembly GCF_025567125.1 of Phocaeicola fibrisolvens. Lineage (NCBI taxonomy): Bacteria > Pseudomonadati > Bacteroidota > Bacteroidia > Bacteroidales > Bacteroidaceae > Phocaeicola > Phocaeicola fibrisolvens. The sequence goes on from NZ_JAOQJI010000004.1 coordinate 114,748, forward strand.
TTTACGGGAAAATCCGGAAAGTCGTTTCTTCTCGGGAAAGGGATTGATTTTGGGTGGAAGCCATAGTCCGAATTACAACGTGAAAGACAGTCTAGTGGGCGATTTGTCGGCCATTTTGATTCAGAACATCAGTCCATTGGTCAATTTGATTCGGGTGCCGAAAAAAGAGATTGCCTTGCTGAGCGAGTTCGAGGAGAAAGTGGAACGCATAGCGGATACGACGATTCATCAGAATGTGACCAGCTTGTCGGGTGTGCCTTCATGGATGCTGGCTGTGATACATCGTATTTTGGAGAAAACTGGTGCCAAATACTTGAACGAGGTGTGGCCTAATTTGGAAGTGTTCTTCCATGGAGGCGTGTGCTTTACTCCTTATCGTGAGCAATACAAGCAGTTGATTCCTTCCGACAAGATGCACTACATGGAAACATACAATGCCAGCGAAGGTTTCTTCGGCTTGCAGAGCGACCTGCACGACCCGTCCATGCTGCTGATGATTGACTATGATGTGTTCTATGAGTTCATTCCGCTGGAAGACATCGACAAACCGAATCCGGCCATTGTGCCGCTTTGGGGTGTGGAAGTGGGACGCAATTATGCAATGGTCATCAGTACGTCGTGTGGTTTATGGCGATACATCATCGGTGATACAGTGAAATTCACGCAGAAGAATCCTTATAAATTTATTATTTCTGGGCGTACTAAGCATTTCATTAATGCATTTGGGGAAGAACTGATGGTAGACAATGCCGAAAAGGGGCTGGAGCGTGCCTGCAAGGAAACGGGGGCGCAGGTGCTGGAATATACGGCGGCGCCGGTGTTCATGGATGCCAATGCCAAATGTCGTCACCAATGGTTGATTGAATTCAGTGTGATGCCGGATTCACTGGAGAAATTTACGCAGGTACTTGATACGGCTTTACAGGAGATTAATTCGGATTATGAGGCCAAACGGCATAAAGATATTACGTTGCAGAAACTGGAAGTGATTGTGGCTCGTCAGGGGTTGTTTCATGACTGGCTGAAGCAGAAAGGTAAGTTGGGCGGGCAGCATAAGATTCCCCGTCTGAGCAACAGTCGTGAGTACATTGAAGAAATGTTGAAATTGAATAACTGATTGTAGATGAAACCGATTCCTAAGTATATTGCTTTTTTGCTGGTGATTATCGGATTTTATGCTTGTGCAAGTACAGGCATGCCCGATGGAGGTCCTTATGATGAGACGCCGCCCAAGTTTGTGCGTGCGACTCCGGAACCCAATGCCACGAATAACAAGCGAAAGAAGATTTCCATAGAATTTGATGAATATATCAAGCTGGACAAACCTTCAGAAAAGGTGATTATTTCGCCTCCGCAAAAAGAGGCTCCAGAAGTGAAAGTGAGCGGTCACCGGGTATTGGTGGAGTTCTTTGACAGTTTGCGTGAAAATACGACTTATACAGTTGACTTTGGAGACGCTATTTTGGATAATAATGAAGACAATCCGCTAGGCAATTTTGCTTATGCATTTTCTACCGGTGCGCATATTGATACGATGGAAGTTTCGGGTACGGTGCTGAATGCAGAGAATCTGGAGCCGGTAAAAGGTATTCAGGTAGGACTTCACAAGAACCTGGAAGATAGTGCGTTTGTAAAACTGCCTTTCGACCGTATTTCAAGAACCGACAGCCGTGGACATTTCACGATTCGTGGAGTGGCTCCAGGAAAGTATCGTGTTTACGCTTTGATGGATGGTAACCAGAATTACTTGTTCGACTCGAAAACGGAGGCGATTGCCTTTCAGGATTCGCTGGTGATTCCCGCCATGCGTCCGGATGTTCGTCAGGATACGGTATGGAATGAACTAGACACCTTGGCCTACGATACGATTTATGAGGTGCATTACACACATTTTTTGCCGGACAACCTGATTTTGCGTTCGTTCAAGGAAGAAAATCCGATGCAGTATCTGGTAAAGAGCGAACGAGAACAACTGAACCGTTTTTCTTTGTACTTCAGTGCGAAAGCAGATACGTTGCCTACCATCAAAGGGTTGGATTTCGACGAGAAAGATGCCTTTGTAATCGAGAGTAATCCGCGTAATGATACTATCCGCTATTGGATTAAGGATACGGTGATGTGTGAACGAGATACGCTGACTTTTCAAATGGACTATTTGGCCACAGATACGTTGGGACAGTTGGTTCCGAAAACCGATACGTTGCGTATGGTGAACAAAATAGACAAGAAGCGGCGTATGGCTTTGGCTGAAGAGGCCATGAAGAAAGAAGAAAAGGAGAGAAAAAAGCGTGCGAAAAAAGGTGATACATTAAAGGTAGAACCGAAATTCCTTTCCATGACAGTTGATGCTCCTTCCAGCCTGGATTTGAACCGAAATATTGGTTTGAAATTTGAAGAGCCAGTGGAATACATCGATACCGCGGCCATACACATGGCCATCAAGGTAGATTCTCTATGGGAGGATATTCCTTTTATTCTGATGAAGGATTCAGTTGCCCCTCGTCAGTATCAGATTTTGGCCGATTGGCAGCCGGGAAGGGAATATCAATTGAAGATTGATTCGTTGGGAATAAAAGGAATTTATGGACTATACTCCAATAAGGTGGAAAATCAGTTGAAGGTGAAAACACTGGAAGAGTATGGTACGCTGTATCTGAATATTGTGGGAGCCGGTCCTCATGCTATTGTACAGTTGCTGAATGGAAGTGACGGGGTTGTCCGCCAACAGTCGGTGACAGACAAGAAAACATGTGATTTCTATTTTCTTCAGCCCAGCACGAAGTATTATATCCGTCTGTTCAATGACGATAACAACAACGGAGTGTGGGATACTGGTAACTATGAGGAGAAACGGCAGCCTGAAGAAGTGTTCTACTTTCCGAAAGTATGGGAAATGAAAGCCAATTTTGAGTTTGAAGAGACTTGGGATATACACGCCCTTCCACTCGATAAACAGAAATTGGACGAGATAAAGAAACAGAAGCCTGATGAGGCCAAGAAAATTAAAGACCGTAACAAGGAGCGGGCTCGTAAACTAGGAAAAACATGATAAAGAAACTGATTCTTTGCCTATTCCTTCTGGCAGGAGGAGTGGCAGCCAGCGCACAGTGCGGAGCAGTAAATGATGCAATCAAGCCAGGAGAGACACTTTCTTATGAGTTGAAATTTAACTGGAAATTTGTCTGGATTAACGCGGGATGGGCAAAGATGACGGTTAATGAAACAAAATATAAAGGTATGCCCTGCCTGAAGACCGACTTGCAGTCGTATACAAACAAGAAAATTGACTTTTTCTTCAAGATGCGCGACACACTGACCTGTATCACCTCGGAAGATCTTGTTCCTTTGTATTTTCGGAAAGGGGCTGAGGAAGGCAAACGTTATACGGTGGACGAAGTACATTTCAGTTATCAGAACGGAAAATGTATAGTGGACCAGCAGCGCACGTTGCGGGGGAACACCGACAAGCATCATGATGAGATGCCGGTGTGTGTATACGATATGTTGAGTATTCTTTTGCAGGCTCGTTCGTATGATCCTGCCGACTACAGACCCGGGCAGAAGATACTTTTTTCTATGGCAACTGGAAGGGAAGTAGAGAAACAGACGTTAATTTATCGGCGCAAAGAGAACTATAAAGCTGAAAACGGAATAACTTACCGTTGTTTGGTTTTCTCGTTGGTGGAATATGTAGGTGAAGAGAAAAAGGAAAAAGAGGTCATTACTTTTTATATAACAGACGATCGCAACCATTTGCCGGTACGTTTAGATATGTATCTGAATTTTGGCTCAGCCAAAGCTTTCTTAACGGATATCAAAGGGAACCGGCATCCGCTGACTTCTATAGTGAAAAAATAGCCTGCTGTCGAGAAGTCGTTTGTCGATGAGAAGGTATACAAAAATCCTCAACTATTTCGTGTGGGTAGTTGAGGATTTTTTGTGAGTTGGAATGCCGTTTGCTTTCGCAACTGAATCTTATTGAAGAGCAGGCTTTTCTTCTTTCGCTTCAGTCTCTTCCGTGATTTCTGTGATTTGGAAGGCCGCTTCTTCAGCTTCGGCAATGATGCGTTCTACATCATCGTATTTTTCCGTATTCTCTTCCACTTTCAATTCTTCTTCTGCTGTTGTGAGAAGAGCAGGGGAGAGCGATGCTTCTGTGGAAGAAGATTCGTTTTCATGAGCGGCTGTCTGCTCGCGGGCCGCTTTTTCCGCGAATATGGTATCAATGAACTGAGGGTCGTTCTTGATTTTGTTCAATGTTTCATGAGCAGCTTCTTGCTGTGATTCCTTTTTGGAATATCCTCTTCCTTGTCCAGCCGGTATATTTTCCACCATTACCTGGGTTTCAAATACCGGATTTTGTTGTTCATCAACTGATTGTTCCAGAAGATTGAATTCAATTAGAAACCGATTTTTCTGTCCCCATTCAATCAGTTTCGACTTGAAGTTAACCTCCTTGCGCGACAATTTATCGAGGTTCAGATAAGGCTTGATAATACGTTCTTCCATGAAGAATTTGCAGGTTTCGTATCCTCTGTCCAGGTAGATGGCCCCTACGAGTGCCTCAAACGCATTGCCGCACATGTAACTATTGTGTGACGACTGTCGGGTGGTGTATTTAATCAACTTGTCCAGTCCGATTTGTACCGCAATTCGGTTCAGTGTTTCCCTTTGTACGATTTTAGAGCGTGTATTGGTCAGAAATCCCTCCCGTTTTCCCTCAAACCGTTTGTACACGATGTCTGCCACTACAGCATCCAGGATGGCATCTCCCAGGAACTCTAGCCGCTCGTTGTTGAGCAGCCGTCCCTTGGCTTTTACCGAAGAAGATTTGTGTAAGAGAGCCTGCTGGTAAATCTCGATGTTCCGCGGGTAGAATCCCAGCATCTTATAAAAACAAAGATAAGACTCCTTATCCTTACGAAAAAGGAGCCTTATCTTATCTAGTATATTGCTAAACACAGTTTATTCAGTGTATTTTTTAACGATTACACATGCATTGTGACCACCAAATCCAAATGTGTTGCTCAATGCAGCACGTACAATACGCTTTTGTGCTTTATTGAATGTGAAGTTCAGGTTGTAGTCGATGTTTTCATCGTTGTCCCCTTCTTCATGGTTGATTGTCGGAGGTACAATGTCATTCTTTACAGACAATACGCAAGCAATAGCTTCTACACCGCCTGTTGCTCCCAGAAGGTGTCCCGTCATTGACTTGGTAGAACTGATATTCAGTTTGTAAGCGTGTTCGCCGAACAAGTCCTTGATAGCTTTTACTTCGGACACGTCACCTACTGGAGTAGAAGTTCCGTGTACGTTGATATAATCAATGTCTTCCGGTTTCATACCAGCGTCTTCCAATGCACTTTTCATAACCAGTTTCGCACCCAGACCTTCGGGATGAGAGGCTGTTAAATGATAAGCATCGCCAGACGCACCCGTACCCGCCAGTTCTGCATAAATCTTTGCGCCACGAGCTTTTGCGTGTTCCAATTCTTCAAGAATCAGGCATCCCGCACCTTCTCCCATTACAAATCCGTCACGGCTTGCGCTGAACGGACGTGAAGCATGTGTAGGATCATCGTTGCGTGTAGACAAGGCATGCATGGCGTTGAAACCGCCTACCCCTGCGGGGAAGATGGCTGCTTCAGCACCGCCTGTTACAATGATGTTGGCTTTTCCCAAGCGAATATAGTTGAATGCATCAGCTATGGCATTGGAAGAAGACGCACATGCCGAAGTAGTGGTGAAGTTTGGTCCATGGAAGCCATACAAGATGGAAATCTGTCCGGAAGCAATATCCGCAATCATCTTGGGAATAAAGAACGGGTTGAATTTCGGTCCGATGGTGTCTTTGGTCTTTTCGTAACCAGCCACTTCTTCCTCGAAAGTATGAATACCTCCGATTCCAACACCAAGAATCACTCCGACTTTATCCAAATCTTCTTTTTCTACGTCAATACCTGCGTCAGTTACTGCTTCTTTGGCAGCTGTCACCGCATACTGTGTGTAAAGGTCCATCTTACGGGCTTCTTTACGGTCGATGTGGTCGGCTGCGTTGAAGTTCTTCACTTCACAAGCGAACTGAGTCTTGAATTTCGACGCATCAAAATGAGTAATAGGTCCTGCCCCGCTGACGCCATTGAGCAGATTGTTCCAGAATTCCGGAACAGTATTGCCTACGGGGGTCAACGCACCAAGACCTGTTACTACCACTCTTTTTAATTCCATAGGGTAGAATTAATTATTTTGCGTTAGCTTCGATGTAAGAGATAGCATCGCCTACAGTCTGGATTTTTTCTGCCTGATCGTCAGGAATAGAGATTCCGAATTCTTTTTCGAATTCCATAATCAATTCTACTGTATCCAAAGAGTCAGCACCCAGATCGTTAGTGAAGCTCGCAGTTGGAACAACTTCTGATTCTTCTACGCCCAATTTATCTACGATAATTTTCTGTACTTTTGATGCGATTTCAGACATAATTCTAATTTTTTAAGTTTATAAATAATGTAATTTATTGATTTTTCGTTGCAAAGGAATAAATATTTCTGCTTTTAAACAAGTATTCTAGCAAATAAATGCACTCCCTTTGCACATTTTTATACATTCTGTGCACGAAAACATGCATTTTTGTGTCTTATTCTCTTCGTAGGGGATAGTCTCCACGGAGTTGTTCGAACTGTTCTGGATGTGCCCGCAAATGGTCGCAGTCGGTGTGGGGATTGTATTGCTGGAGAAGCTGCAGATTCTCATCTCCAGAAAGGCTTTGACGGGAAACCTCTGGCAAAGTGAGATGGAAGTTCATCGGTTTATGGAAAAAACGGCAAAAGGCTTCCAAGACCATGCGGGTAGCATTGGCTTTTCCATCGGCAGAGTAGCCGGCAATGTGGGGGGTACCGATAAAGACTTTGTCGAGTAGTTCCCGGTTGATGTGGGGCTCGTTTTCCCATACATCGATTACAGCTCCTGCCACAGCACCCGTGTTTAAAGCGTTCAGCAGGGCCTCTGTTTCTACCACTTCCCCACGCGAGGTGTTGAGAAGATAAGGCCTTCTTTGTAGTTTCTGGAAGAAAGTCCGGTCGGCCAGGTGGAAGGTCTGGTATTTCCCCTCCCGAATCAAAGGGGTGTGGAAGGTCAGGATGTCGCATTGCTCAGCCAGTGTGTCCAGTGAAGTGAACCCTTGTTCGCCTGCATCGGCTCGTGGAGGGTCGTTCAGAAGCACTTTCATACCGATGCGTTCTGCCATTCGACGGATGCGTTCGCCTACGTGTCCCACACCGACGATGCCCAGACAGGCTCCCTTCAGTTGGAGCCCTTTTTCCTGTTGCAGCAACAGCAAGGCGGCATGTACATATTGTTCTACGGCTCCGGCATTGCATCCGGGGCAGTTGCTCCATGTGATGCCGGCTTCCTGACAGTATTTTGTGTCGATGTGGTCGAAGCCGATGGTGGCTGTTCCGATGAATTGTACCTTACTGCCTTCCAGTAGCTGGCGGTTACAGAGTGTACGAGTGCGGATAATCAGGGCATCTGCTTCTTTGACCACTTCCGGAGTGAAATCTTTTCCGGGAAGATAAATGACTTCGTCTGCTAATGTTTCAATGAGGCCTTTTATATAAGGTATCTTGTTGTCTACGATTACTTTCATTTTTGTGTTAGTTTTAGTCAGCCTGTTTTTGAAGGTTGCAAATGTATATACTTTTGATGAAATGGAATACTAAATTGAAGACAATGCGATGTAAATCTTATTTTATTTCTATCTTTGCCCTATAAGATAGTGATGATGAAACAATATGGTTGCCGATTATCTGAGTGAATCTGTTTGGTGCTTGACAAACGGATAATGATTGTAAAGACTTATGGTAAGAAAGCGTACAGTCTTAATTTCTTAAAAGGAATTATTAAGAATTTCTGTAAAGATACTTGTGAATTTAGTGAACTCAAATATTTATTAACTGATTAATAATGGAAAGTCTGCATATTATTACTCCTGTCAAGGATTCCATTGAATTTACATTGGAAACAATAAAGGCCATCCTGGATTCTGAAATAAAGGTACCTTATACCTATACCGTGTATAATGATTTCAGTACCCCAGAAAATACGAAGATACTGGAAGAAAATGCGAAGCAGCTGGGCTTCCGCCTGGTGAATCTGTCGGATTTGACAGACCATCCTTCCCCCAATTACTTGCTGGTATTGCAGATGGCACAAAAGGAGGCCATTGAAGCAAAGGCCGGACTGTTGATTGTGGAGTCGGATGTAGTGGTGAAGAAGAATACCTTGCAGGGCTTGTTCGACGGGGCTGTGGCACGTCCGGACTGTGCCATTGCAGCTGCTGTCACTACCGACGAGGCAGGTGTCATCAATTATCCTTATCTGCATGCCAAAGGAAATGAGAACAAGATTTATGCTGAAAAGAAGCATTGCAGTTTCTGTTGCTCCTTGCTGACATTGGATTTTTTGCGGAAGTTCGACTTCCATCAGCTGGATGCCTCGAAGAATTGGTACGATGTGACCATTTCTCACGAAGCCTTGAAAAAAGGTTTTCAGAATTATTTGTTTACGGTATTGCCGGTATGGCATCGCCCGCACGGAAGCCGGCCATGGAAACAGTTGAAATACAAGAATCCCTTGAAATACTATTGGTTGAAGTTTACGAAAGGGTTGGATAAGATTTAGTTAAATGTGCATTTATGAGTTTCATTAATCATCAGACCTTGGTTCTTAGTTCCGAATGTGAGTCTTTCAGAGCGTTCATGCTTTCTATACCGGAGCGTTTTGAGAAAGGTGAGGGAACTGTCATACATAAAGGACGGAATGAATTGCGGAAAATGACGTATGACGGTAAGGAACTTGTGGTGAAATCTTTTCGTACTCCCAATATTATCAACCGTTGGGTGTATGGCGTATTTCGTCCTTCAAAGGCCAAACGTTCTTTTGTGCATGCGAAGATGCTGCTGGACATTGGAGTGGGTACTCCTCGTCCGGTCGGTTATCTGAATATCCGGAAAGGATTACAGTTCGACCGCAGTTACTATGTGACCTTTGCTTCCGACTGTCCCTATACGTATGAAGAACTGTTTAAACGCAAGTTTCCATACGAAGACGAGGTACTTGCTGCGGTGGGACACGTCACAGCCCGGTTGCATAATCATGGCTATGCGCATAAAGATTATGGACGGGGCAATATTCTGTTTGGGCAGACACCGGAAGGGATAAAGATTGAGATTGTCGATTTGAACCGCATGGATATCGGTCCGCTGGACATGAAAGCAGGCTGCAAGAACCTGGAACGACTTCCGGCTACTCCCCACATGCACAGGGTCTTGGCCGAGGCGTACGCCAAAGACCGGGGCTTTGACCCGGAGGCATGTTATAAACTGATGGTGGCCTATCGGAGTACCCAACCGGGAAAGATTGACGGACTTTACTAAAGAACGACGGAGATATGAAAATAGTAGCTGTAGTGGTGACTTACAACCGGAGGGAGCTGTTGAAACGCAACATCCACTGTCTACGTGCAAATACTCCCGTGTCTTCCATTGTGGTAGTAAACAATGGAAGTACGGACGGCACTGCCGAGTGGCTGGATACCCAGCAGGACCTTACTGTAATTCATCAGGAGAATGTGGGTGGGTCCGGCGGATTCCATCGGGGTATTGAGTATGCTTATCAGGCGGGTGCGGAATGGATATGGTGCATGGACGATGATGTCTTTCCACGGACCGACTGTATGGAGCATCTTTTACCTTATATGACAGAACCGCATGTGGGTATCCTGGCTCCTCGCCGGCTGATGGAGGGACAGATTTTTACCAATGATTTTCAGCGGGTAAACCTGACAAATCCGTTTGCCTCCATGTATCAGCAGAAATTGAAGAAACAGGTAGTCAATGCACCGGTGGAGATTTGTGGAACTGCCTTCGAAGGATTGTGTATCCGGCGCGAGGCGGTAGAAAAGATTGGGCTGCCCAACAAGGAACTGTTTATTTTCTGTGATGATACGGATTATTGCCTGCGGACGGTATTGGCCGGATTCCGTATTCTGTATATCCCTTCTGCCTTGATGGATAAGGAAAAGTTCTTTTCCAATGACAATTGGGAGGAACGGAGCAAGAAGAAGAAATGGAAGCGTTTCTATCAGGTGCGTAACTCGACCTATTTGAATCATCATTACGGACGAAACTGGGGAGTGAGATACTTGCGGGGATTTAATGGGATGCTAGGCTATTGGCTGGTGGCTTTGCTGACCTGTCCGTTTAAGGATGTCTATAGCCTGAAAGATGTCGGTAAATTCTGGAAGGCCTATTGTGACGGTATTCATGAGAAACTCGGGAAATATTGAACTCTGTCAGATTGAAAAAATACACCCGGCTGGGAGGGAACTTATCACTTCTTCCAGCCGGGTGACTTTTATAGTGCCTGCATATCGTTCAATCGCTTGTAGTATCCGTTTTGAGCCAACAACTCTTCGTGTTTTCCGCTTTCCACAATTTTACCTTCGTAGAGCACGTAAATCTGGTTGGCATTCTTGATGGTCGACAAGCGGTGGGCGATGGCGATGGTGGTTCGGGTTTTCATCAGCCGTTCCAGCGCCTCCTGTACCAGTCGTTCGCTTTCGGTATCGAGGGCGGAAGTCGCTTCATCCAATATCAAGATGGCCGGGTTTTTCAGAATGGCCCGTGCGATGGAGATACGCTGGCGTTGTCCTCCGGAAAGGCGGCATCCCCGGTCACCGATGTTGGTATCGTACCCGTGTTCCGACTCCATGATGAAGTCGTGGGCATTGGCAATCTTGGCCGCTTCTATCACCTGTTCCTTGGTCGCATTGTCCACTCCAAACGTGATGTTGTTATAGAAGCTGTCGTTGAATAGGATGGCTTCCTGGTTCACATAGCCGATGAGTGAACGGAGGTCGCTGATGGATACGTCCTTGATATTAACTCCATCAATCAGAATCTCTCCTCCTTGCACATCGTGGAAACGGGGAAGCAGGTCTACCAGCGTGGATTTCCCGGAACCGCTTTGTCCTACCAGAGCAATGGTTTCTCCTTTCTGGATGCGGAGGTTGATGTCGTTCAGCACCTGGGTCTGTCCGTTGTAGCTGAAAGAAATATGATTGAACTGGATATCCTGGTTCAAGGAAGACAGATGCTGCGGGTTCTTTTTCTCCACGATATTGTTGGGTGCCTTCAGAATCTTGTCTACACGTTCCATGGAAGCTAGTCCACGCGGAATCATGTAGCTGGCCTTGGAGAAATCTTTCAGCGGATTGATGATGCTGTAAAGAATCACCATATAATAAATGAAGGTAGAGGCATCGATGGAAGAGTTGTTGCCCAAAATCAGGGAACCTCCAAACCATAATACAAATACGATGAGTACCGTACCGAGGAATTCGCTCATCGGATGTGCCAATGCCTGACGGATGGATACCCGGCTGGTGGCGTCTCGGTATTCGTTGCTGCATTTGTTGAAGCGGTTAATCATCTTTTCTTCGGCAGTGAAAGCCTTGATTACCCGCAATCCTCCCAGTGTTTCTTCCAACTGTGACATCGTTTCTCCCCATTTTTCCTGCGCGTCGAGAGACTGTCTTTTCAGTTTACGCCCGATTTTTCCCATCAGCCATCCCATGGTAGGCAAAACGAGGATGGTAAATAAGGTCAGCTGCCAGCTGATAATCATCAAGGTAGTGAAATAGGAAATGATCAAAATAGGATTTTTCAGCAGCATATCCAGTGAACTGGTGATGGAGTTCTCGATTTCTGCCACATCCCCACTCATTCGGGCGATGATATCCCCTTTTCTCTCTTCCGAGAAGAAACCTAAAGGAAGGTAGGTCACCTTGGTATAGACCATCGTGCGTATGTCGCGTACGATACCGGTACGCAGGGGTACCATGACCGCTGTCGACCCGAAATAACAAGCCGTTTTTAGGAACGTCATACCGGCCAGAAACAGCCCGAGGAACAACAGGGTGGTAGAGGGACCGAAAGAGTCAATCAGCTGATTGACATAATAGTAGAAATTATTGATTGCCGTCTCTTTCAGTGAGTCCACCGTCCATTCCCAGTCCATGTATTGATATACCTTTTCTTGTGCATCTGTTTTGAACAAGATGTTCAGGATGGGAATCAGGAGTGAAAAAGAAAATACATTGAAGATGGCTGATAGTATATTCAGAAGAACGGCCCAGCAGACATACTTTTTATAGGGCGATACGAATCGCCGCATGAGTTGGAAGAATTCTTTCATAAAATGTAACTACTTGTATTTTGCAAAGATAGTGCAAAATACCATAGGTACGCCATCCTTTCTGTAAAAAATGAAGTTTCCGTAGGGAGAGGATGGTAGATTTTTTGTAGCTTTGTCCTGAATTATAATTCAATGTCCTGATGAAGTTTGTATACCGTATATTGTTTTTCTTCCTGTATCTGTTGTCCCTGCTTCCGTTGAGGCTACTTTATTTCATATCCGACTTGCTGTTCTTCCCCTTGTTTCATTGGATTAAATATCGTCGGAAGGTGGTTCAGCGGCAGTTGGAAGAATGTTTCCCAGAGAAGAGTCAGAAAGAAAGAGAGGATATCGAACGTCGGTTCTATCATTTCTTCTGTGATTACCTGATGGAGGTGATTAAATTGTTTTCCATTTCAAAACAAGAGATGAAGCGTCGTATGGTGTTTACGAATTTGGATGAAGTTCGTGCTGATCTGGAAAAGGAGAATAAAAAATTTTGTTTTTTGTATTTAGGACATTATTGCAATTGGGAATACATTGCTTCGTTGAGTGGTTGGATTCCGGATATGTATGGAGGTCAGATTTATCACCGCATTTATAATCAGGCCTTTGATGAACTTTTTCTACGTTTGCGAGGAAAGTTTGGTGGAGAATCGATCTTGATGAAAGATACCCTGCGGCGTATCCTGACTTTACGCGGGCAGGAAAAGAAGGTGATGATTGGCTTTATCTCCGACCAGCTTCCAAAATGGGAAAACATGAACCATTGGACTACCTTCCTGAATCATGAGACTTCTTTCTTTATCGGGGCAGAGCGTATTGCCAAACAAGTAGATGCGGCCTTATATTATGTGGATGTGAAGCGCGTGAGAAGAGGATATTATCAGGCTACTTTCCGTTTGATGACGCTTCATCCGAAAGAATATCCGGATTATTCCTTGACAGACCAGTATGCGCGTCTGCTGGAAGAGACGATTCGCCAGGCGCCAGAGTATTGGTTGTGGACACACAAGCGTTGGAAACGGACGAAAGAAGAATGGTTAAAGTGGAAACAAGAAACTGAAAAATGAAGATATCAATAGTTGTCCCTGTTTATAATACGGAAAAATATTTGACAGAATGTGTAAATAGTATCTTACTTCAAACTTTTACGGATTTTGAAGTTATATTGGTTGATGATGGCAGTAAGGATAAAAGCGGACAGATTTGTGATAGATTGTCGGAGACTGATTCTCGTATAAAGGTCTTTCATCAACTGAATTCAGGGGTTACGTGTGCGAGAGCTAAAGGAGTGGCTTTGGCACAAGGTGAGTGGATTTGTTTTGTTGATTCGGATGATACTCTTCCTGTGGATTCTTTGGAGAAACTGAATGCAGGCATTTGTGATAATCAGAAAATCCTGACAAAAGAATGGATTAATATCGTGGAATATCGTGAGATGTGCATTACGGGAAAAGGCGTTTATCCTGGTCCGTGGGCTAGATTGATAAGACGAAGAATATTTGATGAGAATACTTTTGCAATACCTCGTACTATTGTTAAAGGAGAGGATATGCTGATGAATATTCGTTTATCTTTTGCTTCTACTAAAGATATACATATCATTCCTTTTAGAGTATATCATTATTTATCTCATTCAGAGAGTTGTGTGCATAATTTTATTCATAACTGTGATTATGAATATAATTTCTATAAAGAGAAACTATGTGTAATACCTCAAGGAGAACGTTTATTTTATAGGAAATATTGTATAAAGAATGCCTTGAAAGCATTGCATCGAATTATAAGATGTTCACCTTCTGTCAAAGATTGGAAAGAATCTTTGTTTGTGGCTCAGTTGAAAAAAGATGTTGTTGCTTTTCGTTACCGTTTGTCTTTATTGGATTATGTTTTGCTTATGGTTAAAAATGATCTTCTTAATGAGATTTTCCGTAGATTACTTTAATATCTTGATATTATGAATGATTTAGAGAATAGACAGAATAGTTTCCCGCTTATTTCAATTATTGTACCGGTTTATAATGTTCAAGAGTATTTGGAACGATGTGTGGTTTCGTTGCTTCATCAAACCTATCATAACTTGGAAATCATATTGATAGACGATGGGTCAACGGATGATTCACCCAAACTTTGTAAGGAACTCCAGAATAGGGATGCTAGAATTAAATTCGTATCACAGACAAATCAGGGTATTGGGGCCGTTCGGAATTTAGGGCTATCTATGGCACATGGAGAATATGTGGGTTTCGTTGATAGTGATGACTGGGTGGATGAGGATATGTATGAATCTTTGTTGAAATTGATGCTTGAAAGGAATGCGGATGTGGTTTGTTGCGCGCATTACAGAGAAGGAGAGATAGATGGAAAGATTGAAATGGTAGGAGCAGGTTCTAAAGTTATTGAATTTACTCGTCAAGAGGCCTTTGAAGCTTTAAGATGTGAGCGGTTTATTTTAAACTTCTTGTGGGATAAACTGTTTAGACGTGACCTCTTTTCTGAAATAAATTTTCCTCATGAACACAAGTTCGAGGATCTTATTGTTTCTCCTCAATGGTTGTGTAAAGTAACAAAAGTTGTATATAGTCCACAGCCTAAATATCATTATTCTATTCGTGTGGGGAGTTTGACAAATAGACCCGTTGGGGATGAAATGAAGTGGCGATATGATATGGTTAAGGCATTATCTGAGCAGCAAGCCTTTTGTAAAAAATACCATTTATGGGAAAAAGCGTCTAGCAAATTATTTCGTACTTGTGTTCATTTACTTAATAGATTATTGTTTTTACCTCTGACTCCAGAGTATAAACAAATGCATGCCTTTTGCATGCAAATAATAAAAGAGAAAGATTCTGTAAAAGGACTTGGAATGAATTATCGGTTGAAGAAATATATGTTGACTAATTGCTGGTGTATATATTCAACTTTATATTATTATTCTAAGATGTTACTTTCTTATAGGAGAAAAAAGAAACATTAGCATGTTATGAATCCAATTATTGAGTGATGCAAGGAATAAACGGTTTCCAGAATTTCATGCGGCTTTTGTGCATGAAGCCATGGCATCCCATCGGCAGTTGTTGATGGTTCAGCTGGTAGCACACTCTGGGCTTTAAGTCGAAGGCGAATTGCAGGGCAGTCTCTACGCTCGGATACCGGAAATCTGTCGGGACCAAGGCCCAGAAAATATCTTCATTGTGCATGGAGTCGGCCTGGCTGTTGAAATATTGTATCTCTTTGGCATATTGCCGGCAGGCTTTGCGGAAGGCAGACACCTTCCGGAGACACAGTCCTCCGTTGCCGATTTTGTCATACATTTGCAGGCGGGAAATCTTGTTCGGCGAAGTACACAGCCATTTCTTCAGCTGGATGAACTGTTTCATCGGGAAATGTTTGTATCGGGGGCGTGTAGGCCACGGAGCCGCTATCAGGTCGTAGTCAGCCTGGCACCACTGCTGCAGCTGGTCACTGAAAATCCACGCATCGGTATGGCAGATTAAGATATAGTCTGTATCGTCAAACAGCTGGTAGAAAGCTTCCGACATCATCATCTCATTGTAGCCGGCGATACCTATTTTCGTACCCAGCCAGTCGGTCGATACCCGGACAGTTTCGGCTTGGGGATACGTTTGCGTATAATGTGCGATATTCAATCCCTCGGGAGCAAGAAACACAATCGGGTAGGCCGCCAGTTTTTCCATATTGTTGGCCAGTGCGGCATTTTCCCAGCTGTTCAGAGTTTCTTTATAGAAAGGTATGATGATTTTTACCAGTTGTTTCATAGGGGCTGTTTTAGAGGACATTTAATTGGATGTATTTGGGTTTGCGCAATCCTATATAGAAAGGCAGCAGCCGGAAGAAGCGTTTCAACCGGTTGACCGGATTGTGCAACACCCGTTGCCCTTTCCAGGGGGTCAGGTCAAGGTATTTGAAGTAGACTTCTCTGAGAGGATGCTGGCTGTCATATTCCCACGGCTTCCGGTTAGTGTAATGCAGAATGACAGGGTGCTTCAATATATCCGCAAATTTCTTTCGCCAAGCTTCATCCATTTGTTTGGGGCGGCGATAAAACGCGTCCTGCACATTCCATTTCAAGTCCACCAATATTTTGTTCTTGTGCAAGATGCTGTTCAGTAAGTCCTGGTCGTTGAATAAGATACGTTCCGGGTATTTATGGAAATAGTCTACACAGGCATGCGCCACATCATTCTTGCGCCAATAATCCAGGTTGATTAAAAGTACTCCCGCATTGAAATAAGAATCTTCCATAGGATATTTCAGAATCTCATAGCGTGCCGCCTCATCGCAACCCATATCGGCTACGGCCACCACTCCTGTTTCATCGCTCAGTGGCGTATTCCAGTATTCAGAAATGTCTCCCACGATAACGATGTCGCAATCCAGATAGAGCAGACGGTCGATATCAGCAGGAAGCAGTTCGGAAAGAATGCAGCGATAATAAGTAGCCATGGAAATGCGTTTGCTGAACTTGCGGATGGTGAACCCTTCCAGCAGCTTGATGTCTGGTTCGTAGAAGCAAACCTGGTTCCCGTAGGGAGCAGCCAAGTCAATCAGTGTTTTTTTCTCTGCCTCCGACAAGTCACGGGCAATGATATGAGCTGTGATGGGCTCTTTCCGGTTGTTTTCAAATAGTGAAACTAAGGTTACCGCACAGTGGCGTACGTAATTGCTGTCTATGTTGCAAGCGATGTGTATCATGCTTTATGAAGGGGTTTTGCATTCATTTTTGCAAAGATATAAGATATTCACATAAAAGCACTATCTTTGTCTGGAAACATTTATTCATCCAGATAACAACCTACGATTATGTCTGACAACATCCTGTATAAACTGCACAGCGGAAAACCTAATAAGTTTTTGGACTTTGTAAAGAATTTCTCCGGCTTACTGATTCCCGACGGATGGTATCGTAGCCGGCGTGAAAGCATGTTGGCCAAAGCCCGTCGTCGTCCGGACTATGCGTATATGCAGAAGCGTGTGGCGTATTATATTCGTATCCAGTCGCCTTGGCATATTTCAGCGGAGGATAAGCTGACCCGTGACCGGAGCTGGATTCATTACACCGGGGCCATTGGCGATTACCGGCGGAAAATGTTTCATACAGCCTATTATTTTGACCAACATGACGTGACTCGCTGGTTTCCCCGTACGCTGCGGTGGAATTTCTGTCCGGGTGATGTGTATTTCACTCCGGAAGTACCCACGGTTGTGAAAAGTCGTCTGCTGGCTGCCGATAACCAGAATTCTGTGGTGTTGAAGTTGGACAAACTGCGCCATTTCATGTTTGTACACGATGTAAAATCATTTCGGGAGAAGAAAGATTGTGCCATTTTCCGGGGAAAGATTCGCCAGAGCCGCTTGCGGACCTGTTTCCTGGAAAAATTCTTTGGCAACCCGTTGTGCGACTGCGGAGTGGTAGGGCGGAATGAGGGCTGTCCGGAAGAGTGGATGACTCCCAAGAAAACGATACGGGAACACCTGGACTATAAGTTTATCATGGCGATTGAAGGAAACGACGTGGCCTCCAACCTGAAATGGGTGATGTCGTCAAATTCGTTGGCGGTGATGCCGCGTCCCACCTGTGAAACGTGGTTTATGGAAGGTACCCTGATTCCTGATTATCACTATGTGGAAGTGAAGGACGATTTCTCAGACTTGGAAGAAAAGCTGCACTATTACATTACCCATCCGGAAAAAGCGGAAGAGATTATCGCTCATGCCCATGAATATGTGGCGCAGTTCCGCGACAAGAAGCGGGAAGAGCTGTTGCAAGTGATGGTGATGGAGCACTACTTCAAGACAAGCGGACAGTTATAATGGTACTCGATACAAACAGAAAAAGGGAAGATTATCTTCCCTTTTTCTGTTTGTATGCATTGATTCGTTCCATATATTCCTGGTCTTTCTTATTGCCGGTAGCGGGGGTGAAGTTCAGGTTCTCCGGAATGTCCTTTCCTTCGTCCAATAGTCGGGCCTGTCCTTTGTCCTTGACAATCTTGACACAATCGTACAGGCTTCCGGTGGAGGCGTCAAAAGCATTCATGGTCAAGGTATCCCCTTGCACCTGTATCTGCTGGTAGTATTTCCCGTCGATGCCGAACTTGTCGAAACCTTCTCCAAAGTAAATGCGGTAGATTTTAGGGGAACAGTGGCTGACGGTGTACAGCGGAGTCGCAGGGTTCCCTTCTTTGTCGTGGAGTGTCATTCTGCCGTAGGAGTGTTCGTGTCCTTGCAGTACCAGGTCTACCTGATGTTCCTGAATCAAGGAGTTGAATATGGATTTCTGTATGAGGTTGTTGTATTTTCCCTTGATGGAATACAGTGGATGGTGCAATACTACGATTTTCCAGCGTGCAGTACTTTTTTCCAGCTGTTCTTTCAGCCATTTCCGCTGGGTCCACAAGTAAAAGAACTCGCGGTTGCTGTCCAGACAAAACAGTTGCATGTCATTGTATTTCAGTGTGTACACCTGGTTCTCTCCCACCATGGAGTCCAGATAATAAGAGAAAATCAGTGAAAAGCGGCGTTCCAGTTTGCGAATCGGATATTTCAAATAGTCATGATTGCCGGTCACGGTCAGGATGGGGAGGCATTGGGCTATGGAATCCAGGCCACGGAAGGTTTCTCCCCAGTATGCGTCGATGGGCCGTTCGGTAAGGTCGCCTCCACATACCAGAAATTCCGTTTCCGGATGTGCCTGTAAGGCTTTCTTCAGGAAATAGTTGGTTTGCCCATGGATGGAGTCCTGCACGTCGCCTACATAAAGAAAACTGTAACGGTCTGCATCAGACTGGTTGTGAGTCTGGAAATGATACCATGCAGAATATTTTCCGTCGCTGCACACGCGGTAACGGTAGTAGCGTGAGGGTCTCAGGGAACGCAGACGGGCCACATAATAAGCGGCTTTTCCACTGCGCGATTGGAACGTCTCTCCTTGGGCCTTGATGTAAAGGGTATCTTTTGTAAGGGTATCCGTGAGTTCTACATGAGAAGGATGGACAACGGAGTCATATTGCCAGCTGATATTGCGCGACAAAGCGTCTTTATCACCGAAAGTCAGAAGGACTCTTCCCGGTTCGCTCAACGGGCTGTAGGGAGGTTCAGGCGGATTGCCGAACCAGGCATTCCAACGGGAGTTCACCCAGCAGGTCAAGGCAATGAGAAGGACGACCGTGATACTTAGTTTGATGACGTTTCTTTTTTTCATGTATCTAAAGATTTATATAGTGAAGTTGCAAAGATATAAATAAACTGCGATTTTTATGGGTTTGCAAAAATATAACTAACTTTACAGCCCTAAAAATTAAATGGATATGATGAACAAGAGCCTTTTTTCGAATGTGCTTTCGCTGGCATGGAACTTATTGATGGTCTATGTGTGCTATTTTGTGTGCCGTCTGACTTTCTTGTTGACCAATTTCAATTTGTTTAGTGAACAGTTTGAATGGGGATACATGTGTCGCCTGTTTGGAGCCGGAGTGATTTTTGACACCACAGCCATCCTTTATATCAATGCGTTGTTTATCCTTTTGTTTCTGTTTCCTTTTCATTGGAAAGAAAGTAAAGGTTTCTATCAGGTGGTCCGGTGGGTGTTTGTCGTGGCAAATACTTTCTTCCTGATAGCCAATCTGGTGGATTGTGTGTATTTCCGTTTTTCCGGACGACGTACCACCATGTCTGTGTTCCAGGAGTTCAGCCATGAGGCCGGAGGCAATCTGACTTCCATCATTTTGAAAGAGTTCGCGGCCAACTGGTACCTGGTGTTGCTGGCAGCCGCGCTGGCTTATTTCCTGTATAAGGTGTATCGGGCGCCCCGTCCGCAGGTGTCGGGCAAGAAATGGGGGTATTATGTCCTGCAGACCGTCACTTTGCTGGTGGCCATTCCGCTTGTCGTGTTTGGCATGCGTGGGGGAATGACTGCTGCCACCCGTCCCATCACCATCAGCAACGCCAATCAGTATGCCGACCGTCCGGTAGATGCGTGTCTGGTGCTGAACACGCCTTTTTCTTTGTTCCGTACTTTGGGAAAGAAGGCGTTTATTACCCCTCAGTATATGACAGATGCCGAAGCCGAGAAGGTGTACACTCCGCTGCATGTACCGGCCGATTCGGTACAGTTCCGCCCGATGAATGTAGTAGTGCTGATTGTGGAAAGTTTCAGCAAGGAGTTTGTGGGCAGCTTCAATCGAAGTTTGGACAATGGAACCTACAAAGGATATACGCCGTTTCTGGATTCCTTGCTGACCAAGGGACTGACGTTTGAATATTCATATAGCAACGGACGGAAGAGTATTGACGGCATGCCGTCGGTTTTGTCTTCTATTCCGAGTTTCGTAGAGCCGTTTTTCCTGACGCCGGCTTCCTTGAACGATGTGTCAAGCCTGGCACGGGAGCTGAAGCGCAAGGGATATTATTCCGCTTTCTTCCATGGAGCGATGAACGGTTCCATGGGCTTCCAGGCGTTTGCCAACTCCGTTGGTTTTGATAGTTATTGGGGAAGAACGGAATACAATGAAGATTCAGATTTCCAGGGTGACAAGGACTTTGATGGCACTTGGGCCATTTGGGACGAGGAGTTCCTGCAGTTCTACTGCAAGCGCATGAGCAAATTCAAGCAACCTTTCATCACGTCGGTGTTTACGGCTACTTCGCATAATCCGTATGCGCTGCCTGAGCGTTATAAGAATGTCTTTCCGAAAGGGACTCATCCGATTCATGAGTGCATTGGCTATACGGATAATGCCTTGCGGCATTTCTTTGCTACCGCATCCCGCCAGCCTTGGTTTAAAAACACGCTTTTTGTCCTGACGGCCGACCATGCCAGCATGAATGAGCATCCGGAATATGTGACCGACTTGGGAGCTTATAAGGTACCGATTTTATTTTATGCACCCGGCATGCCGGAATTGAAAGGCTGGGACAAGGAGAAAATTGTGGAGCAAATAGACATCATGCCGACAGTGTTGGGCATTCTGGGGTATGATTATCCGTATGTCGGTTTCGGGCAGGATGCGCTTCATACGTCATCGGCGGAGAAATTCGCGGTGAACTATATCAACGGAAGCGGCATCTACCAGTTCCTGAAAGGCGATTACCTGATTCAGTTCGACGGGGAGAAAGTGATTCATGCCTACCGTTTCCGTACGGATGTGCTGATGAAGGACGATGTGAAAGACACCATGCCGCAAGATACCTTGAAGGCGATGGAAACTCAGTTGAAGTCCCTCATCCAGCAATACATGGAGCGGATGAACGGCAACAACCTGGTATATCGGGAAAAATAAAAAAGGACAGCAGATAAAAAATCCGGGCTTTCAAAGGGAGATTCCTCGAAAGCCCGGATTTCTTTTATATAAACAATGTATGTTTACGCGTTCTTGTTGGCACGCTTGCGTTCTGTTTCATCCAGGATGATCTTACGCATACGCATGCTCTTTGGAGTCACTTCCACGTATTCATCTTCCTTGATGTATTCCAGTGCCTCTTCCAGTGAGAAGATGACCGGCGGAATGATACGGGCCTTGTCGTCTGAACCGGAAGCACGCATGTTGGTCAGTTTCTTTGATTTGGTCACGTTGACCACCAGGTCGTTTTCATGTACGTGTTCACCTACCACCTGTCCGGCATATACTTCGTCCTGCGGATAGATGAAGAACTTACCGCGGTCTTGCAACTTGTCGATGGCGTAGGCAAAAGCTGTACCCGATTCCATGGCAATCATGGAGCCGTTGGTGCGGCGAGGAATGTCACCCTTGTACGGCTGATATTCCTTGAAGCGGTGAGCCATGATGGCTTCTCCCTGAGAAGCGGTCAGCACGTTGGTACGCAGACCGATGATACCACGTGACGGCATGTCGAACTCGATGTTCACACGGTCGCCTTGTGTTTCCATGGACACCATCTCACCCTTACGGCGGGTTACCATATCAATCATCTTGCTGGCAAATTCTTCGGGTACGCTGATGGTCAGCTCTTCAATCGGTTCGCATTTCACGCCGTCGATTTCCTTGAAGATAACCTGCGGCTGTCCTACTTGGAGTTCGTAACCTTCACGGCGCATGGTCTCAATCAACACAGACAGATGGAGCACACCACGTCCGGATACAATCCATTTTCCATCTTCGTTTTCGGTCTTGCGTACGCGCAAAGCCAAGTTCTTGTCGAGCTCTTTCATCAGACGGTCGTGGATGTGACGGGAAGTCACGTATTTACCTTCTTTACCGAAGAACGGAGAGTCGTTGATAGTGAACAGCATGCTCATGGTCGGTTCGTCGATGGCGATAGGTGGCAGCGGTTCCGGGTTGTCGAAGTCGCAGATAGTATCACCGATTTCGAAGCCTTCCACACCGATGATGGCGCAGATATCACCGGAAGATACGGATTCTACCCGTTTGCGGCCCAGTCCTTCGAAGGTATGTACTTCCTTGATTTTTGATTTCACCATGGTGCCGTCTCGTTTGGCCAGAGTGATGTTCATGCCTTCTTTCAAGGTACCTCTATGCACACGGCCTACGGCGATACGTCCTGTGTAAGAAGAGTAGTCGAGTGAAGTAATCAACATCTGCGGCGTACCTTCCAGCTGTTGAGGAGCCGGGATGTATTTTATGATGGCATCCAGCAGCGGGGTGATGGTACCTGTCGGCGTTTTCCAGTCTTCGCCCATCCAGTTGTTCTTGGCCGAACCGTAAAGTACGGGGAAGTCCAGCTGGTCTTCTGTGGCGTTGAGGCTGAACATCAGGTCGAATACCATTTCATACACTTCTTCCGGACGGCAGTTCGGTTTGTCCACTTTGTTAACCACCACAATCGGTTTCAGTCCGATTTGAAGGGCTTTCTGAAGCACGAAACGAGTCTGCGGCATCGGGCCTTCGAAGGCGTCAACCAGCAGAATACATCCGTCGGCCATGTTCAAGACACGTTCTACTTCTCCACCGAAGTCGGCGTGTCCCGGAGTATCGATAATATTGATTTTTGTACCGTTGTAGTTGATGGATACGTTTTTGGAAAGGATAGTGATACCTCTTTCCCGTTCCAGGTCGTTGTTATCCAAAACCAGTTCACCGTTGGTCTGGTCGTTGCGGAACAAATGTCCCGCCAGCATCATTTTGTCTACCAGGGTGGTTTTCCCGTGGTCGACGTGAGCAATAATGGCAATGTTTCTAATATCTTGCATACTATACCTATAATTTGTGCGCAAAGGTACGATTTTTCTTCGAAAAAATCATTGTAAATAAATTGTAAATAAAAAGAATAAGCAAGTGAATCCCTACGGATTTGTCAGCTTATCGCTTTTTATTCTGTTTCGGTTGTGGTAAAGATAATTTTCTATCTGTTTGCAAAGACTTTCAGTTGGTGCTGCGAGGTGCGTGAAGAGATTTTGGGAATGCAAATCCTACAATTGGAGATTATTTTTGTGATGTGTCGATTGTCTTGGAAGTAGACCGATTTCGATTCGTAACAAATGTAAGAAGATTTCTCAAATCTTATGGTTTATAGGTATACTTTTGGCAGGAACTCGCTAACTTTGCTGTCCGTTTATAAAAAGTGAGAGAAAAATGAACGAGGAACAGCTTAAGCAGAAAGTACAAAAAAGGATTGTATTGATTTCTTCCTTGATACTGATTGGGAAGTTTGCGGCCTATTGGCTGACGAATTCTGTTGGAATTTTGACGGATGCAATGGAAAGTATTGTCAATGTGGTGGCGGGGGCAGTCAGTCTTTATAGCCTTCATTGGTCGGCACAGCCAAAAGATAAAAGCCATCCTTTCGGACATGGAAAGATGGAACAGGTGTCGGCTTCTGTCGAAGGCATTCTGATTACGTTTGCCGGTGCATTGATTGTGTATGAAGGCGTGTCGCATTTGTTTTTCCCGGTGGGCATACAGAAATTGGATGTGGGTATCTACATCGTCGCTTTTTCCGGACTGGTCAATTACCTGATGGGCTGGTATAGCGTGCGTATCGGGAAACGGTATAATTCAATGGCTTTGATTGCAGGGGGAAAGCATCTGCAGTCGGACACGTATTCTACCATCGGACTGGTGGCCGGGTTGCTTTTGCTTTATTTCACTAAAATAGCCTGGATTGATAGCGTACTGGCCTTCTTGTTTGGAGGAATTATTATCGTGACGGGAATTTCCATTTTGCGCAAGACGATTGCGAATCTGCTGGACAAGGCGGATGAGGCTTTGCTGAACGACATAGCGCTGGAGTTGAATGAGAAACGTTCTCCCGATTGGATTGACATTCACAATGCCAAGGTTATCAAGTATGGAAGTTACTTGTATATGGATTGTGATTTGACACTTCCCTGGTTTTACACCATTGAAGAAGGGCATCGTGAAGGAGCCCGTTTGAAACAAATTCTGGAAAAGAAATATGCCGACCGGATTCAGTTGACGATACACCTGGATCCTTGTACGGTTTTTGAGCAGGCAAAGTGTCGGAGTTGCTCTTGCAAAAAATGTCAAACGCGTAAAATGGGTTTTGAACAGGTCGAACCGATTACATCGGCTACTTTTATTGAACATGCCAATGAGCTGAAGTCGTGAGACTCTTGGGTTTGTTTTTTGAAAAAAAGTTGTAAAACGCTTGTAGTCTGAAAGATTATGCTTACCTTTGCATCCGCAAATCAAATTTATACATTTTAATAAACAGTCAAATTATGTATTTAGACGCAGCTAAAAAACAAGAAATCTTTGGAAAGTACGGAAAGTCTAACACTGATACTGGCTCACCTGAAGCGCAGATAGCATTGTTTTCATACCGTATTTCTCACCTGACTGAGCACATGAAGCTCAACAGAAAAGATTATAGCACTGAAAGAGCTTTGACAACTTTGGTAGGTAAGCGTCGTTCTTTGCTGAACTACCTGAAGAGCCGTGATATCGAAAGATATCGTGCCATTGTCAAGGAACTGGGTCTTCGTAAGTAATCCGTTACTTGCTGCAGGCAAAAATAAGAGGCTGAACTCCATAAGGGTTCAGCCTCTTGTTTTTTATGGAATGGAATATGGGGGAATGCAAATACTCGATTTCAAAACCAGTTCTTCCATTTGCAAATGAGTTCGGCTACATTTTTGGCATCCATTTTCAGAAGCAGTCTTTTCCGGTAAGTTTGTATGGTGTTGATACTGAGGAAGAGTTGTTTGGATATTTCGTTTGTACTCATACCTTGTGCCAGCAGTTTGAGGATTTCCTGCTCACGTGGCGACAGGATAGAAGGGTCATTGTATGAGGGATTCAGAATACGTTTGTGTACACACAATTCATGGAATTCCTTGCTATAATAAGATTTCCCTTCTTTCAAGGCAGAAATGGCGGCGTCCAGTTCCTTGATGTCCGCTTGTTTGGATACGGCTCCTTGTATGTACGGACGGAAAGAGGGTTGTGCCAGCTTGGCCACAATCCAAGGTTCGTCGTGCATGGTATAGATGAGAAGCTGGCTTTCGGGAGATAAATCATGCAGTTGTTGGATAAGTGCGAATCCGTCTTGGTCGGGATACTGCAGGTCAATGATACATAGGTCGAAAGGAGATTCTGTGAGGACCTGTGTCAGAAGTGAGGGATCATGGATGACAACGCATTCTGCATTCTCGTGTTTGCTGGCAATTGTTTTTATGCCTAAAGCCACAATGGGATGGTCATCTATAATCAGGATTCTGAAGACTTCTGTATGCATATCGTTTATTCCGGTTGAAATGTCAGTTCAAATATATTTTCATGTTTGTCATCGTCTCTGTATTGCCGTGTAGAGCCGTGGATAATCTTGACTCGGTCTGCGATGGTATGAAGACCGATGCCTCGGATACCGGTGGCAGGCAGAGGTGCTGTGGCCTGTTGTCCGTTATCAGTGATGGTCAGCAGGTAGTTTTTTGTGTCGGCAAGCCAGGAGAATCCGACGTGAATTTCGGTAGCCTGTGCGTGCTGGAGGATATTCATGGTGATTTCTTGGACAATGCGGTACACGTTGTGGGCTATATCTGGCAAGAGTGCATGTGTCTCCGTCTGGAGGTGGCCGTCTGTTGTATAACTGATTGTTACCTTGAAGCTTTCAGCCAGGTTGCGCGTCATTTGTTCCAATAGGTCATCCAGTCCTACATGGTCGAATACAGGTGGCATCAGCTTGTGCGAGATGGTACGTACGTTTTTTCTAAGTTCCCCGACAGAAGCCGACAGTTCTTTGTGCCCTTCTATTTCCGTTTTCATCTGCAAGGCCAGCAGGTCGTTGGCAATACCGTCGTGCAGTTCTTTGGCAAAGTACTTGCATTCTTCTTCCAGGCCATCAATGAACCGTTTGGCTGATTCCAGTTTCTTTTCCTGTTCTATTTGTTGCAGTTTCCGTTCTGCCATTTTCCGTTTTTGCCGTTGTGTGAGGATAATGAGGACAATACCCATAAGCAGCAAAACCAGAATGATGCAGATGGTGAGCAGGTGCATTTTCGACCGCAGGACTTTATGCTGTAGCTGGGCGATTTCCAGTTCCTTCTCCTGTGTCTGATACTTGACGTTGAACTCAGCGATTTGCTTGGTCAGTTGCTCTTTTGCCAGTGAGTCTGTCCACATTCGGGCACTGTCCATGTACAGGAAAGCCTTTTCCGGTTGTCCGGTGTGTTGGTAGCATACGGCCATTTTCTCAAACAAGGATTTTTTCTCGGTTCCGCTCGGAGTAGTATTCAGGTAGATGAGGTCTTTTAATGCTTTTGCATACTGTCGGCTTTCGTAGTATGCCGTAGATCTTACCTGAATGAAACCAATGGCCGGGATAGAGTGGATGGACACCTTTTTCAATAGCTCATTTCCTTTTTGTATATAATAGGTGATGGAATCATTTTGGTGTGTACGTTGGAAATAACGGTAAAGACTGGAGATGCACCGTAGTTGCCATTCAGGGTTCTCCTGTGGACTGGAGGCTATCTGCCAGGCTTTTCGGGCAGAAAATCCCGCTTCTTCGGTTTTGTTGATTTGGGCTTTGATGCCTGCCCTTACCTGCCAGATGTTGAAGGTAGTCAGCGTGTCGTTGGT
Source organism: Phocaeicola fibrisolvens (assembly GCF_025567125.1). Classification (NCBI taxonomy): domain Bacteria; kingdom Pseudomonadati; phylum Bacteroidota; class Bacteroidia; order Bacteroidales; family Bacteroidaceae; genus Phocaeicola; species Phocaeicola fibrisolvens. Next base: position 142,030 of record NZ_JAOQJI010000004.1, read on the forward strand.
CTGTTGTACATATTGCAAGGCCTGGTCGATGAATTTTTCGGCCTCCGGATAATGCTTTAAGTTGAAATGGAAAACGCCCAGGTTGAGGCTCAGGTTGGCGAGCCAGCTGGCATCTCCATATTTTACTGCGGCATCCAGGGCTTTGTTGTAATAATAAATGGCGGAGTCTTGCATGTTGTGCCGGTGGTAAAGGATGCCCAGGTCATTGTATACGCTGACATGGGTCTCTAAATTTTTTACCCGCGGAAGGTAGGGGAGTACTTTCTTCTTCGTTTCCAGTGCAGCAGGCAGATTGCCTCTATAAACCAAAAGGGTGGCTTGTTCATTGAGAAGAATAGGGTATACGGGCGATTCTTTCGCTCCTTTGGTGGCAAAGGCACGGTCAAAGTAGTATTGGGCGGAGTCGTATGCGCCGTCTGCCATGAGGGAAGCTGCTTTGTCATACCATCGGGTCAGAAGGGTGTCCAGCGGAATGGAACGACAGGTCATCGGGCAATAAATCAACAAACAGAATAGTAGACAGGATAAACGAAACACACGCATAACTTCCTCAATTAAAATTTGTACGGGTAAAAATACATCGTTTTTTTTACTTTTATTGGATTTTGAACTTGGTATTTTTGCTCTCTTGTGAAAATTAGCTGTTTTAGGTGACAAATTTATAAAATTTCCCTGCGTATCTTTGTCTAAAATCCGGTGACCAGTCCGGAGAAGTTTTTTTAATACAATTTGGAACTATGAAAACGAGAAAAATGATTTCGGCTTTTGTCCTTCTGGCAGCCTTGTCGTCTTGTGGCGGAAATTCTTCTGATAAGATGTTCGGTGATATACCGGGTATTTATGAAGAAAAGATGGTTAAATTGGTAAAAAACATGCAGGAGGTTGATGCTAGTAGCAGTCAGTCGGGGGCTTTGGAGATGCTGGCCGATTTTGCCAAAGAAATGGAAGAATTGGAGAAAGAAATGGCTCCGTTGGCCGAGAAGATGAAAGGGCGTACGGTAGACTACACGGTGGAAGAGGGACTGCCTTATCAGATAGTGTCGGATATCCAGATAGAAGAAATGAAATTGCCCGATGTGACAGTGATAGGTAGCAGAGATTCTGAAATCCGGTTAAAGGTAAAGTTTGATGCCGTTGTAACAGGAGTGAGCGAAGGTTCTTATATAAATCTGTATTATCTGCTGTCGGGTGACAAGGGAAATGTAGGTTACGGAACGTTCCGTTCTGGACAGAAAGCTGCTGTCGGGGATACGTTGCATTTGGAGGAGACAATTTATGCTCCTGATGTGCCGGCGGAGTATCAGGAGAGCTGTCGTTCACTGACGTTTGTATCGGAACAAGCTTTTGATTCGGAACGCAAAGTGATTCGGGATAAACAGAAAGAATGGAGCGAAGCACGGAAAAAAGAATTGGGCCTTGATAAATAAGGTATTTATTAGAAAAAAATATGAAGAAGAAAGTATTTTATGCATTGCTCTGTGCGGGCTTGTTGTTGTCAGGGTTGGATGCACAGGCACAGGAAAAAAAGAAGAAAGGTTTTGGAGGATTCTTGAATAAAGTAAACAGTGCTTTGAATGAAACGAACCAGGCTTTGGAAGATGTCAACTCCACATTGGATGGGACAGCCAACAATGCCACGAAAACTGGAGGTGTGAAAGTTACTTCGCCTACAAGAAACCTGAAACTGGAATATAAAGGGAACTATGTGGAAGGAAATGACGTCGTGGTAGAATTCATGCTTTCCAATACAACCGACAAATCTATCGGCCTGAACTGGGGAGGAGGAACTGCATGGGATGACCAGGGGAATTCCTATAGCTTTGGTGACATGGAGTTCACTATTGGAGGAAAAGATGTAGGCCCGACGGGTGTAGAGGTTCCTACAGAAGTACCTGTCAAGGCTGTAATTCGCTTGAAAAAGGTGGATTCGAAGGCAAAGGCTATCGCAAAAATAACCATCAACACTTACCAGTATCAAGGTTTTCAAGTCAGAAAGTTTACCATTGCCCGGGAAGACATGTGAAACGCGTGAAGTGAGAATCAGGTTTTAAAATTATAGGACATAAAATTATTTCAGAGAGGCTGCTTCAAATTTTTGGAGACGGCCTCTTTGCTTGTTTTGGGATGTTCAGATATGTACCTCGGAGGGGAATCGAACCCCTATCTAAAGTTTAGGAAACTTCTATTCTATCCGTTGAACTACCAAGGCAATCTTTCGCAAAAGTAAGCCTTTTTATTGAAAATCCATGATTTTGAGATGAAAAAAGAGGATTTGTGAGGATTTTTTCAGTCTTTAGAGGAGGGATAAAAAACGCTTAGACGTTTTAGATAAAACGCCTAAGCGTTTGGTTTGAAATGTCGAAGCGTTTTACTTCAAATGCTTAGACGTTTTGGAAAGGGGGATACCGTTTTTGTAAAGTGGCAAAAAATAACTCCAATTTTATTTTGTTTTTTTATGGAACTTCCCCATTTTTGCCAAAATTGATTTTGTGAACTTTAAATAAATACGATATGGCAGAAGAAATGATTGTCAAGGAGCTGGACGATGTGGTTGTCCGTTTTTCGGGTGACTCCGGCGATGGAATGCAGTTGGCCGGCAATATGTTTTCGAATATTTCGGCAACCGAAGGAAATGATATCAGTACCTTCCCGGATTACCCGGCCGATATCCGTGCCCCGCAAGGCTCGTTGACGGGAGTATCCGGCTTCCAGGTACACATTGGTTCCGGAAAGGTGTACACTCCGGGCGACAAGTGCGACGTGCTGGTTGCCATGAATCCGGCCGCATTGAAAACACAATATAAGTTCTGTAAACCCCAGGCCGTCATCATTATCGATTCCGACTCGTTTACCAAGCGTGATTTGGAAAAAGCAAAATTCTCGCTCGAAAATCCGTTCTCCGAACTGGGCATCAAGAATGAGGTGGTATCGGCTTCCATCACCACCATGTGCAAGGAAAGCCTGAAAGACAGCGGCTTGGACAACAAGTCCATCCTGCGCACCAAGAACATGTTTGCTTTGGGACTGGTGTGCTGGTTGTTCCATCGCGACATCGCGGTGGGCGAGAAAATCCTGCGCGAGAAATTTGCCAAGAAACCTGAAATAGCCGAAGCCAACGTGAAGGTGCTGTACGATGGCTATCATTTCGGTGAAAACACCCATGCATCGGTCTCCATCAGCTACACGGTGCCGAGCAAGGCACAGAAACAGCCGGGACGTTACATGGATATCAATGGCAACAAGGCCACGGCCTACGGGTTGATGGCTGCGGCCGAGAAAGCGGGCTTGCAGCTTTATCTGGGTTCTTATCCGATTACTCCGGCTACAGACATCCTGCATGAGCTGGCCAAGCACAAATCGCTGGGCGTGAAGACTGTGCAGTGTGAGGATGAGATTGCCGGCTGTGCTTCTGCCGTAGGCGCTTCGTTTGCCGGAGCTTTGGCTGTGACCACGACTTCCGGACCGGGTATTTGCCTGAAGAGTGAGGCCATGAACCTGGCGGTGATTACGGAACTGCCGCTGGTGATTGTGGACGTGCAGCGCGGCGGACCTTCCACCGGACTGCCGACAAAATCGGAACAGACCGACTTGCTGCAGGTATTGTTCGGGCGTAACGGTGAAAGTCCGATGCCTGTCATCGCGGCTTCTTCGCCGACCGACTGCTTTGACGCGGCTTATTGGGCTTGCAAGATTGCCTTGGAGCACATGACGCCGGTGGTGCTGCTGACGGATGCCTACATTGCCAACGGTTCGGCGGCATGGCGTCTGCCCGACCTGAAAGAGTATCCTTCTATCTGTCCGCCTTACGTGAAACCGGAAATGGCGGATTCCTGGACACCGTTCTTGCGTGATCCGCAAACGGGAGTACGTTATTGGGCGACTCCGGGCATGCCGGGCTTCATGCACCGCATTGGCGGACTGGAGAAGAGCAATGAAACCGGAGCCATCTCAACCGAACCGGAGAACCATTTCCTGATGACCAAGCTGCGTGCCGAGAAGGTGGAAAAGATTGCCGATTCACTTCCGCCGCTTGCTGTAGAAGGTGATCCGGATGCGGATTTGCTGATTGTGGGATTCGGAGGTACGTATGGTCACTTGCATTCCGCCATGGACCAGTTGAATGCCATGGGCAAGAAAACGGCGCTGGTACATTTCCGCGTGATTAATCCGTTGCCGAAAAACACGGCGGAAGTGCTGCGGAAGTACAAGACTATTGTGGTGGCCGAGCAAAACATGGGACAGCTGGCAGGCTATCTCCGCATGAAAGTGGAGGGTATCCATCTGCATCAGTTCAACCAGGTGAAAGGCCAGCCGTTCGTCGTGAAGGAACTGGTAGAGGCGTTCAGCCAACTTTTTTAATGATTCATCAATAAATGTTCTGGAGGAATAACCATGAGTGAAACAAAATATACGGCAGCAGATTATAAGTTCGGACAGCCGCGCTGGTGTCCGGGTTGCGGCGACCACGCTTTCTTGAATTCTTTTCACAAGGCTCTGGCCGAACTGGGAGTGCCGCCCCATGAAATTGCGGTGATTTCCGGTATCGGATGTTCTTCGCGTTTGCCTTATTACATGAATACGTATGGCATGCACACCATTCACGGACGTGCAGCGGCCATTGCCACCGGAGCCAAGGTGGCCAATCCGAATCTGACCATCTGGCAGATTTCCGGCGACGGCGACGGACTGGCCATCGGCGGTAACCATTTCATCCACGCCATCCGCCGTAATGTGGATATCAACATTGTGTTATTGAATAACCGTATCTACGGATTGACCAAAGGACAGTATTCGCCTACTTCGGCCCGTGGTTTCGTGAGCAAATCTTCTCCTTACGGGACGGTGGAAGATCCTTTCCGCCCGGCAGAACTGTGTTTCGGAGCCCGTGGACGTTTCTTTGCCCGTTGTGCGGCAGTCGATGGCGGTCCTTCGGTAGAGGTGTTGAAAGCTGCGGCCCGTCATAAGGGTACGTCGGTGGTAGAAGTGTTACAGAACTGTGTGATTTTCAACGACGGTACGCACAATGCCGTGGCCAAGAAGGAAGACCGGGAACGCAATGCCATCTACCTGGAGCACGGCAAACCGATGTTGTTCGGTCCGAACAAAGAATTCGGTCTGATGCAGGAAGGTTTCGGCCTGAAGGTAGTGAAGCTGGGAGAAAACGGGGTGACGGAAAAAGACATCCTGGTGCACGATGCCCATTGTGAGGACCACACCTTGCAGCTGAAGCTGGCTTTGATGGAAGGTCCGGATTTCCCGATTGCTTTGGGGGTAATCCGCGACGTGGAGGCACCGACCTACGATGCAGCAGTGGAAGCCCAGATAGAGGAGGTTTCAGCCAAGAAAAAATACCACACGTTTGCCGAGTTGCTCGAAACGAACGATACGTGGGAAATTAAATGACGATATCAAATCATACAAAATATCCCCGCTGCAACAGTAGCTTGTAACGGGGATATTTTTTTCAGCTGTAATCAAGACTGGTTTATTCTTTCTCTCCATAACACAAATCGCCGGCATCGCCCAGTCCCGGTACGATGTACGAATGGGCGTTCAGTTCCGGGTCAATGGCGCCGCACCACACCGTAGTTTTTTCCGCAGGGAAAACTTTCTTGATGTGTTCAATAGCCTGGCGGCTGGCAATGACCGAAGCAATGTGAATGTGAGCCGGTTCCCCTTTGGTGAGCAGTGCCTCGTAAGCCAGTTCCATGGAACTGCCGGTAGCGAGCATGGGGTCGGTGAGAATCAGAATCTTGCCGTCCAGCCGGGGAGAAGCGATGTATTCGATGTGAATGTCAAAGTTGTCTTCATTGATGTATTTGCGATAGGCCGATACGAATGCGTTTTCGGCATGGTCGAAGTAGTTGATGAATCCCTGATGAAGCGGAAGTCCGGCACGGAGGATGGTGGCTACCACCGGCTGTTCAGCGGGAACGTTTTCTACAGCTGTGGCCAGCGGGGTTTGTATCGAAACCGGATGATAGGGAAGTGTCCGGCTGATTTCGTAGGCCATGATTTCGCCCACCCGTTCCATGTTTCGACGGAAACGGAGTCGGTCGCCTTGGACGTCTACGTTCCGGATTTCAGACAAAAATTGGTTGAGGAGGGTACTGTTTTGGTTTAGACTGATTATTTTCATAAACATTCTCAGGTTCTTAGGGGTTTATGTACTAAATTTATCGGGGTGCAAAGAAACAAAATAAAATTGATTTGTAATGTAGATTTGGCAATTTTGTTACACAAGTATAAATCTTTAAATGATTACGGATTTTTTTCTGTAATAAGTTCTTTGAATAAAAAATAACTACTACTTTTGTAGCGCCTAAAACAAAGAGATGTTGAAGAGCAGAAATGGAGAGAAATTAGGCTTATGCTAAGGTAGAGAAAAGAATAAACATTTGATATAATAACCAAATTAATCATTTGAACAATGGCAAATTTAGATCTTACTAAGTACGGTATCACTGGAACCGTAGAAATCGTACACAATCCTTCTTACGACGTATTGTTCGCTGAAGAAACAAAAGCTGGTTTGGAAGGTTATGAAAAAGGTCAGGTAACTGAACTGGGTGCAGTAAACGTAATGACTGGTATCTACACTGGTCGTTCTCCTAAAGATAAATTCTTGGTAAAAGACGCTACAAGTGAAAACACTGTATGGTGGACTTCTGAAGAATACAAAAACGATAACAAACCTGTTACTACAGAAACTTGGAACGCTTTGAAAGCTTTGGCTTCAAAAGAATTGTCAAACAAGAAATTGTATGTAGTAGATGGTTACTGCGGTGCTAACGAAGCTACTCGTCTGAAAGTTCGTTTCATCATGGAAGTTGCATGGCAGGCTCACTTCGTAACTAACATGTTCATCCGTCCTTCTAAAGAAGAACTGGAATCATTCGAACCTGACTTCGTTGTTTACAACGCTTCTAAAGCTAAAGTTGAAAACTACAAAGAACTGGGTCTGAACTCAGAAACTGCAGTTGTCTTCAACTTGACTACTAAGGAACAGGTTATCCTGAACACTTGGTACGGTGGTGAAATGAAGAAAGGTATGTTCTCTATGATGAACTACTTCAACCCGTTGCGTGGTATCGCTTCTATGCACTGTTCTGCTAACACAGACAAAGAAGGCAAGAGCTCAGCTATCTTCTTCGGTCTGTCTGGTACAGGTAAGACAACTTTGTCTACTGACCCGAAACGTCTGTTGATCGGTGATGACGAACACGGATGGGATAACGAAGGTGTATTCAACTACGAAGGTGGTTGCTACGCTAAGGTTATCAACTTGGATAAGGAATCTGAACCGGATATCTACAACGCCATCAAACGTGACGCTTTGCTGGAAAACGTAACTGTAGATGCTAACGGTAAGATTGACTTCGCTGATAAGAGCGTAACTGAAAACACTCGTGTTTCTTATCCTATCTACCACATCAACAACATCGTTAAACCGGTTTCTAAAGGTCCTCACGCAAAACAAGTTATCTTCTTGTCTGCTGATGCATTCGGTGTATTGCCTCCAGTATCTATCTTGAACGAAGAACAGGCTCAGTACTACTTCCTGTCAGGATTTACTGCTAAGTTGGCTGGTACAGAACGTGGTATCACTGAACCGACTCCGACATTCTCTGCTTGCTTCGGTGCTGCTTTCTTGTCATTGCACCCGACTAAATATGCAGAAGAACTGGTTAAGAAGATGAAGATGACTGGTGCAAAAGCATACTTGGTTAACACTGGTTGGAACGGAACTGGCAAACGTATTTCTATCCGTGATACTCGTGGTATCATCGACGCTATCCTGGATGGTTCTATCGAAAAAGCTCCGACTAAGACTATTCCTTACTTCGACTTCGTTGTTCCGACTGAATTGCCGGGTGTTGATCCGAAGATCTTGGATCCGCGTGACACTTACGACTGCGCTTGCAAGTGGGAAGAAAAAGCTAAAGACTTGGCTGCTCGCTTCATCAAGAACTTCGCTAAGTTCACAGGTAACGAAGCTGGTAAAGCTTTGGTTGCTGCTGGTCCGAAATTGTAATTCTGACTTACAAATTCTTAAATATGAAAGCGGTTTCCTTCGGGGAACCGCTTTTTTTGTTATATTTGGTCGGATGGCGGCAGGGATAGCGGGAAACTTGTCGTCGGGAGAAGAGGAAGAACGGCTGTTCTGACAGCTGGTGCGGGGAAGAGAACGAAAGAAATTGAAGATTGAGCTAATCAAAGATAAAACGTATGAAAAAGATGATTTATTCGATGCTGGGGGCAGGCTTGCTCTGTCTTTCCAGCTGTGGCGGTCAGACACAGCAATCACAGCCGGCAGCCGTAAACGAGGCTGACAGTACCAATCAAGTAATCGAGACCATCATGGCACGTCGTAGCGTGCGGAAGTATCTGCCACAACCGGTAAACCGGGATACGATGCAGGTGATTCTGAATTGTGGTATTAATGCGCCTAACGGACAGAACAAACAGTCGTGGGCAATCCGGGTAGTAGACAATCCGGAATTTATCAATGGTCTGACGGAGGTGTACAAGAAAGCTAATCCCAAAGCGGCTGAAGACCCTAATTTCCGGAATATGTTCCGCAATGCACCGACGGTGGTGTTTATTGCCAACGACACCGCCTACGATTTCTCACAAGTGGATTGTGGACTGTTGGGTGAGAACATGATTCTTTCTGCCTGGTCTATGGGCATCGGTTCCTGCTGTCTGGGTGGTCCCATACGTTTCATGAAGACCGACCCCGGAGCCGCAGAATACCTGAAACGTCTGAACATTCCCGAAGGCTATGACCTGTTGTATTGCATTGCCTTCGGATATCCGGATGAATCGCCGGCTGCCAAGCCTCGTGATGCATCGAAAGTGATGTTTGTGGAATAATGTGTTATCGCGCTCCCAAATCATCGTAAGAAGATTGTAGAATCGCTTTCCCCAGTTCTGTGCGTCGTGCATTCGGAGCTGGGGATTCTATTAATGCCTTGCCGGAGTTGTTGTCAATCAGGGTGACGCCGGTACTGTCGCAGAAGGCAAAGCCGTTGTTGTAGGTGTAGTAGGCAAAGGGGTATTTGTAATCCTTGCCCAGCACGTTGCGGCTGAAGTTGAATTCTTTGTGGCTGAGTCCCAGTTGTGCCAGCAGGGTAGCGGCCATGTCGCTTTGGTTCATCAGCTTGTCGATGACCCTGGGTTGCTTTACGGCACCGCCCAGCCAGAGCATCGGGATGTGATGGATGCGCGGGTCGTGCACCAGCCCCTCTTCCGGATAATAGAAGCCATGGTCCGGCAGGCAGACAATGAGCAGGTTCTTCCATTGTGGAAGCGCCTTGAGCTTGTCGATGAATTTCCCCAGGCAGTCGTCCGTAAAGGCGAAGGCATTGGGAATCTTCTCGTTCAGGCGATGGTAAGGCACCTCGAAAGGTTCGTGGCTGCTGAGAGTCAGAAAGGCCGTGTGCCAAGGCTGGTTGCCTGTGCGTGCCTTTATCTGTTGGTAGAGATATTCAAAAGTGATGTCATCGTTCACTCCCCATGGATTCTGTCGCTCCTCCAGACTGAAATCCACATCGGCCGTGAGATGCTGGTAACCACTGCTTAACAGGTAGCTCTTCATGTTGGTAAAGTTGATGTCACCCCCGTACAGAAAGTCGGTGGCATAACCTTGCTCCCGCAGCTTCCCGGCAATGGAAGGCAGCGTACGGCTCTTGGCCGGTGCCTTCATGACCGACACGGTAGGGAAACTCTGGTAGCCGCTGAAGGTGCAGACTGTGCCCCGGTCGGTGCGGAAACTGTTGGCGTAACAGTTCGTGAAAAAGACTCCCTCCTTGCTCAGCCGTTCCAGGTTGGGGCTGACATCCGGGAGACCTCCCAGCGATTCCACAAACACCCCTCCGAAGCTCTCCATCAGGATAATCAGTACGTTGGGGCGCGGAGTATTCAACAAAGATACCGTGTTTTCTCCGGTGTCGGCATACAACCCGTCGAACAGTCTGGCCCGTTTTTCCTCGTCAAAGAAATTGAACTGCTGGGCGAAATCGGTCGTCTTGCTGATGGACGACAGCAGGCTGAAATCCGGATTGACCGCCGAGTGGTTCAGGAACTCGTTGTCGCAGAAATACGCCTGTCCTACGTTACTGGTTGATTCGGTGACACCGCCTCGGATGATGATGAAGAGGATACCCCCCAGCAGAATCGTGACCAGACTGCCTGTGAGACGTTTGCGGACTTGGAGGAGTTGGGCAGGAGTTATTTTATACAGTCCCCACGTGAGCAGGGCCGACAATATCAGGATACATATCACCCGTATCAGGATGAAACCGACCGACACACTGGCCATGGCATTCTTCGGAGAGTCCAGGTAGAGGAAGATGGAAGCATCGAGCTTGAATCCCCAAAACGGATACAGGGCCATGTCGCCGATGAAGACGAGGGTAGTAGCCAGCGCAATCAGCGCATAGTAGCCTACGAGGAGCTTTCGCAGCGGGAAACGGCGGAACCAGATACTCACCAGGATGACCAGCCAGGGAAGGGCGGTGAGATAACCCGTAGTGGCCGCGTCGAGGGTAAAGCCATGATACAGCACTTTCAGGTAGTCTACGAAAGATACCCCTTTCTCACAAGCTCCGTTGTAGAGCATGAACACTGGTTTCTGAAGCAGGAAATAGCCTAAAATAGCGGCAAAAATACATCCCAAGTAAGCAAGTCTCTTTTTCATCTGTTTAGGTCTGATTATTTACGTCCGAAATCGGCGGGGACTTCCCCCCATGATTCTGTTTCCCATTTGCGCAGGGGAGTGGTGTAAGTGTTTTCCTTCAGCCATTTCTCCGCCCGTTCAATGAGCTGGAACAAGGTCTCGGTTCGGGCATTGCGTTCCAGTTTGGTCTTGCATTTCTTCTGTTTCACCCACAGGAGGGCGTTGCGGCTGTCGGAGTAGAGCGGCATGTCCAGCTGCTTCTGTTTGAGAAGTGCCAGTCCGTGTACGATGGCCAGAAACTCTCCGATGTTGTTGGTGCCATAGACCGGTCCAAAATGGAAAATCTCCTGTCCGGTGAGCAGGTATACCCCGCGGTATTCCATAGGACCGGGGTTTCCACTGCAGGCCGCATCTACTGCCAAGCAGTTCAGGTCGAAATTTTCTGGAAGCTGTTTGGCGGAAGGTTCCTTGGGAGCCGAAGTCCGGTGGCGTTGCAAGTACACGTGTGCCGGAGTGGCAAAAGCCTGTGCGGCCTCTTCTTCTGTGTCGAATGATTTATAGATGGCTCCTTTGTATCCTTGGATTTGCAGCCGGCATTCAGTCCAGGAAGCATACACCCCCGGATTCACACCTTTCCACACTACATAGAATTTTTGTTTCGCCATAAAAAGATAAGGAGGTTAAAAAAGTCGGGTGGCTCCCTTGCCACCCGCTATTTTCAAATGAATTACATGCGTTCAGGCACTTCGATGCCCAGCAAGCCCATGGCCAGCTTGACAATCTTTCCTACGTTCTGACTCAATGCCAGACGGAAAATCTTCACAGCCTCGTTCTCTTCACGCAGAATGCTGAAATCGTGATAGAACTGGTTGTATTCTTTTACCAGGTCGTAGGCATAGTTGGCTAGGATAGACGGGTTGTAGTCCGTACCTGCCTGTCTTACCACATTGGGGAAGTCGGCCAGCATCTGGATCAGCGCCTCTTCCTTGGTGCTCAGTTCGATGCCTTCCGGAATCACAGCCGGAATTTGGATACCAGCTTCTGCGGCTTTGCGGAGGATAGACTGGATACGTGCGTAAGTGTACTGGATGAACGGTCCCGTATTTCCGTTGAAGTCGATGGATTCCTTCGGGTTGAACGTCATGTTCTTGCGGGCATCCACTTTCAGGATGAAATATTTCAAGGCACCCAGTCCCACGATACGGGCGATGTCGTCGGCCTCTTCCTTTGTCAGTCCGTCCAGCTTGCCCAGTTCGCTGCTGGTTTCCTTGGCCGTTTCAATCATGGCTTCCATCAGGTCGTCCGCATCCACTACGGTACCTTCGCGACTCTTCATCTTACCTTCCGGCAGTTCCACCATACCGTAGGAGAAGTGTACCAGATCTTTACCCCATTCGAAGCCCAGTTTGTCGAGCAGGATGGACAACACCTGGAAATGGTAGTTCTGTTCGTTACCCACCACGTAAATCATCTTGTTGATGGGATAATCCTGGAAGCGTAGCTTGGCTGTACCGATGTCCTGTGTCATGTAGACCGAAGTACCGTCTGCCCGGAGCAGCAGCTTCTGGTCCAGTCCTTCCGGAGTAAGATCTGCCCATACAGAACCGTCTTCCTTGCGATAGAAGAGTCCTTTTTCCAGTCCTTCCAAGACCTTGGCCTTTCCTTCCAGGTAAGTCTGTGATTCGTAATATATCTTGTCGAAGCTGACGCCCATCATCTTGTATGTCTCATCGAAGCCGGCATATACCCAGTCGTTCATCTTCTTCCAGAGCGCACGTACTTCCGGATCGTTGGCTTCCCATTTACGGAGCATTTCGCGGGCTTCCAGCATCAATGGAGAGTTGGCTTCTGCCTTGGCTTTGGCTTCTTCCTCGTTCATGCCTTCCGCTTCGTACTTCGCCATCAGTTCCTTTACTTCTGCCTTGTAGTGCTTGTCGAAGGCTACGTAGTAATCGCCAATCAGGTGGTCACCTTTCTTGCCCGATGATTCCGGAGTCTCGCCGTTGCCATATTTCAGCCATGCCAGCATGGACTTGCAGATGTGGATACCACGGTCGTTGACAATGTTGGTTTTCACTACCTTGTTGCCGTTGGCTGCCATGATGTTCGCCAACGCGTTACCCAGCAGGTTGTTGCGCACATGACCCAAGTGGAGCGGCTTATTAGTGTTCGGAGAAGAATATTCAATCATTACCAGCGGCGCATTGTCGGCAGCTTTCTGGATACCCCATTGGCTGTCTGCCTGAATGCGGTTCAGCAAGTCGATCCATACGTTTGAAGCGATGGTCAAGTTCAGGAATCCCTTGATTACGTTGTAGCTGGCGATGGCGGGTTCATGCTGCTTCAAATATTCCCCGATTTCTTGTGCAGTTTGTTCCGGTCCTTTCTTGGACATCTTCAGGAAAGGGAAGACAACCAGTGTGAGGTGGCCTTCGAATTCTTTCTTGGTCTTCTGCAGCTGTACCATTTTGGCAGGAACCTCCTGATTGTATAAGGTCTTTATACCTGTCAGGATGGATTCGGTCAGTTTATCTTCTATTTTCATGCGTATATAGTTTATGTAATAATCCTTTCTTGCGTGCACAAAGATAGTGATTTTTACGTTTATCCTGCCGTTCTGAAGTCATAATTGCTTATCCTTCTAGTGCATTCTTCTTCCATTCCGATGGAGAAATCCCCTCATGCAGTTTGAACTGTTTGCTGAAATGAGCTAGGTCGGTGAAGCCTACTTGTTCGGCAATTCCGGCTAAGCTGCGGGCTGGCGACTGCAAGATGATTTTTTTTGCTTCTTCTATACGCAGGTGGTTAAGCCATAAGTTGAAATTAAGGCCATACGTCTTGTTGATGTGGTTGGAAAGGTAAGTTCGGTTTATACCAATGATCTTGCTTACTTGAATAATGGTAAGTCTGGAATTGAGGTATCCTTTATTTTGTACCCATTCATCCAGCCGAATTTTAACAGCTTCATTCTTTTTCATATACTTTTATATTTTTCTCGAAAATAGGAAGTTTTGGAAATTTATGGAAAGACAAAAAACGTATAATGAGAGTATCCATGCAGACAATGCGACTAAGCGGTAGAAAAAAAGAACTATCCGGGTTAAATTTATCGATAAATCAGCATGGAAAGATAGTCCTCGGCGAATACTTCGTTGGCTATGTCAAGCAACTTGGAGGATGTTAGTTCGTCAATTCGTTTAAATACCTCTTCTTTATCTTCGTATTTTTGATAATGTAGAAAACATTTTCCCATATTAAGTGCGTTGTTCTCAAAGTTATCACCGGCTACTCCTATCTGTCCGATAATTTGTTTTTTAGCTGCGGCAAGTTGTAAACCGGTCAATGCCTTATCTCGTAGCTTTTTCAGTTCTTTGTGTACGAGCGATATGCATTTGTCCGTATCTTGCGGATCGCACCCAAAATAGATGCAGAAGGTTCCGGTATCGGTGTACGAGGTCAGATTGGACTCTACGGTATAAACAAGTCCTTTTCGTTCACGTAAAGACACGTTCAGCCGACTGTTCATACCTGGTCCTCCCAGGATATTGTTGAGAAGGTAGAGCCCTGTCCGTCGTTCGTCGTACGCATGATAACCTCTTCCCCCTATCATCACATGAGCCTGATGAGTGTCTTTGTGCAAAGTCAGATTTTGGGGGTGGTAGGCTTCAGGGGCTATGCGCGGTGTGTCATCGGTTGTCGACAAAGCAATATCGGCTGTCAGTTTTTCGAGTGTATGGATGATTTTTGCAAATGAAAGATCACCCAAGGCAAAGAATACCATTTTATCCAGTCGATAATGGCGATGCACAAAGCGAAGTGCGTCTTCACTCGTAAATTTCCGGAGCAAATCGGGGTTTCCCAGGATGTTTTTTCCCAGCGGATGATGTGGAAAAATCAGCTCTTCAAAATCATCGAAAATCAGTTCTGCCGGACTGTCTTCATAGCTCTGAATCTCGTCGATGATGACTTCCACCTCTTTTTCTATTTCACTTTCTGGAAATGTGCTGTGAAAAACGATGTCGGTCAGCAATTCCGCGGCCCGGCTGAAATGTTCCTTGAGAAAAGCACTGTAGATAACGGTCTCCTCTTTATTGGTATATGCGTTTAAGTCTCCTCCTACATTTTCCATCCGGTTCAAGATGTGCCATGCTTTACGCTTCTCGGTACCTTTGAAGATCAGATGTTCCACGAAATGTGCCATGCCCTGCTCATGTGGCAGTTCATCGCGTGTACCTGCATCTACGGCAAAACCGCAGTAGGCCACGTTGGTAGGGCTTGGGGCATGAATGATCTTCAGTCCGTTGGGAAGTGTAAAAGTTGAATACGACATATCGTTGAGCACATAAATCTTTTTAACCCTGCAAATTTACAATAAATACTCATTGTCTTTCCTCAAAAAATGTAGATATTTGCACAAGAACGATATTTTAAAACTAATATATGAATAAAATTGCAGTCTTTTGTTCTGCTTCAGACGATATTGCTCCTGTGTTTAAGGAGAAAGCGAAAGAGCTGGGAGCCTGGCTGGGGCAGCACCACAAATGGTTGGTTTATGGCGGTTCCAATACCGGATTGATGGAGAGCTTGGCTCAAAGTGCCAAGGAAAACGGTGCCATGATCATGGGAGTTGTACCCACAAAACTGGAAGAGCATGGAAGAGTGAGTGATTTGTTGGATGTAACTTTTCATTCTGTAAACCTGAGTGACAGAAAAGATATTATGGTGCAGGAATCTGAAGTGATGGTTGCACTACCGGGAGGAATCGGTACTTTGGACGAGGTATTTCATGTAATGGCTTCGTGCAGTATCGGTTATCATGACAAGAAAGTCATTTTTTATAATGTGGATGGTTTTTGGGATGAGTTGCTGCATTTCTTGGGAAAGTTGGAAGAACTGCATTTTGCCCATCATCCTTTAAGCAACTTTTACGAAGTGGCTAATACTCTTGAGGAATTGACCCGTTTGTTGGAATAAAAATTAATAATATAATCTTATGAATGCATCGATTAAAGAACTATTGCAGCGTGAGGCTCAGGCTGTGTTGAATATTCCGGTAACGGATGGATACGAAAAGGCTGTAGAGTTGATTGTGGAACAGGTACATAAGAAAGGTGGAAAACTGGTGACCAGCGGTATGGGAAAGGCTGGGCAGATTGCGATGAATATAGCTACGACATTTTGCTCTACAGGAATTCCTGCCGTATTCCTGCATCCCAGCGAGGCACAACATGGCGATTTGGGCATTCTGCAAAAGAATGACTTGTTGCTTTTAATCTCCAATTCCGGGAAAACCCGTGAGATTGTAGAGTTGACGGAGCTGGCCGCACGTCTGGACCCGACATTGAAGAAGATTGTGATTACCGGCAATCCGGAAAGTCCGCTGGCAAAAGCGGCAGATATTTGTCTGGCAACGGGACATCCGGATGAGGTTTGTCTGTTGGGAATGACACCTACCACGTCTACTACGGTTATGACGGTTATTGGGGATATTCTGGTAGTGGAGACCATGCGACGTACAGGCTTTACCATCGAAGAATACAGCAAGCGTCATCATGGGGGATATTTGGGAGAGCGTTCCCGTGCATTGAGCAAGTAAAAGAAAAGAGACTGTTTCGTGATGTGCATTTGCGCGAAACAGTCTCTTTTTTATGCTTTCTCAGGTAAGTTTGTATTCTTCCTGATAGTAGATAAAGTCGACGTTGGCTCTGTCGTATTCAAAGAGTTCTTCCGGCTTGAAGAAGCGTGCAATTTCTTCAATGGCTGTTTTGGGAGAGTCGGAAGTGTGAATGATATTCTCTTGCGAGCTCACGCAATAGTCTCCGCGGATAGTGCCTGGAACAGCTACGCGTCCGTTGGTAGCCCCGGTCATGGAGCGTACAACTTGAATTGCATCCACTCCTTCATAGCAGCATACAATGACAGGGCAAGCCATCATGGATGCCTTGACGCGGGCAAAGAAAGGCTTTCCGGCCAGGTGGGCATAATGTTCGTTCAACAGGTCTTCCGTGAGTTGCATCATTTTCATTCCTGCCAGACGCAGACCTTTGCGTTCAAATCTGTGGGTTATTTCTCCGATAAGTCCCCGTTGCACTGCGCTGGGTTTCAAAATGACTAATGTTTTTTCAAGACTCATAGTTTATGGGTGTTAAGGTGATACAAAGATTTTTTGCATTTTCAAATATACGAAAAATGCCTGTATGAGCTATCGTAAGCTGCTTGTTTTTTATCTGTAAAATTATTTTTTTTCAGTGATTGTCCAGTGAAATGATTCCCAGGTGTATCGCTTTCAGTACAAGATCGACGGCGTTTTTTGCTTCCAGTTTGGCCATCAGACTTTTTCGATGAGACTCTATGGTGTTGTTCGAAACATGAAACAATTCGGCTATTTCTCTTGTATTCAGTCCTCGGGCAATGGCTTGTAGTACATCCCGCTCTCTTAAGGTAAGTTGCTCTTTGATAGGCTCTTCCGCATGTATGCGATTTAGGATTTCCTTGAATCGTTTGCACACATAGGTTTCTCCTTCCAGGATGGTTTGTATGGCCGTGACCAGTTCATTGATATCTGCCGATTTCAAAATTGCTCCTCTGATAGGGGCCTTCATCAGCCTTTTGAGTGTCCATATTTCTTCGTGCATGGTATTGATTAAAATACGTGCATCAGGATATTTCTGCAGAATCTTTTGTATCAGGTCGAAACCGTTGGTGTCCGGCAGTTCGATGTCGAGCAGATACAGGTCGAAGGGTTGCAGGTTGGCCAGGCGCATGGCTTCACTTCCGGATGAGGCCGTATATACAATATCTATTTCGGGCATTTGCGATACCACGTGTTTGATGCCTTGCAGAATAAGTGTATGGTCATCTACTAATAATATCTTTGCTTTTGGGTTTGTCATTCTGTCGCATTTTTAATTGCAAAGAAAAAGATATTCATTGAAAAGATTGTCACTGAAAACCGTGATTTTTCAATGGAGCAGCACCTGAATGTGGATATCTATTCCGGTACTGTTTTTCCGAATAATATAGTGGCCTCCAATGGTTTTCAGACGGTCTTCGATGGTTCGTAGTCCGATACCTTTATTTCCTTCCGCAGATACTTCCCAGTTTCCGTCATATTGCAGTTCGATGACGAGTGTTCCTGAAACCTCATCCAAGTGAATTTGGATATGGCTGGCATGGGCATGCTTGAGAATGTTGCTTATGGTTTCCTGCATGATGCGGTAGATTTCATACCCAATTCGTTCTGGAATATGTGACCATTCCGTTTGCGGGCGAGGAACGTAGTGTATGGTTACTCCGGATACTTCTTGCATTTTGGAAAAATAATCGGTCAGCATCTCATTCAGGTCTGTGAACTGGAAGTTGGGAGGCATCAGTTCATGGGAGATGGCGCGTATTCCATTTCGGATTTCTTCCAACGTGTGTACAGTAGTGGCTTTCAGTTCATTGGGTGAAACTTGCTGCTGGACTTGCAGAATGGCGCCGAGTAGATCGTTGCACACTCCGTCGTGCAGGTCTTTGGCCAGGCGTTTACGTTCGTTCTCCAGGCCTTCAATATATTGCCGGGCAGCAATCAGCTCGGTTTCTTTCTTTTGTAGTCTTCGTTTATAGAGCAGGACAGATACTACAATCAGCAGTGCGACGATAACGGTGACATAGAAAACGGCATGGCGCAGACGTATTTGTTTTTGTTGTGCCTGGTCTTTCTCCAGTCGGGCTATCTTCAGTTCCTTGTCGCTGGTTCTTAACTTCTCGTTCAGTTCAGACAATTCGTCTTTTATTTTCCCGTTGAAAACGGAATCTTGGTAGGTGCATACCTTTTCTATGTATTGGTAGGCTTTCTGATAATTTCCAAGTCCTTCGTAATTATGTGCCATGAGTTTATAGAACTTGTCATAAGGGACCTGCGTCTGAATCAGGGGATTTCCTGTCAGGATATCCAGGCTTCGCTGGTATTTCCCTATCCAGTGGTAAAGGCTGGCCTGTGTGGCATAGAATTCCAGGGCAGTGGGACTATTGGGAGGAATCTGATGGATGAGTTCTTCTCCTTTTTTCAGAAAAATCTGGGCAGAGTCTTTCTTGTTCCATAACTGATAAGTTCCAAGCAACGGACAGAGGGAACTCATTGCCAGTAAGGGAGTATCGGCATCCAAGGCTTTTTCGATGTTTTGCCTGAGTATCTGGCAAGCCTCGGTATATTTCCCAAGCTTGCTGTAGACTCCTCCTATCAGGCAATTGGCATATAATTCCATGAGGAGGTCATGCGCTTTCTGGGCATATTCTGCCGATAACTTCCCTTGGGTCAGCGCTTCTTCATAGCGCTTGTTCAGGTGGTAAAGCACTCCGATGTTGTAGTAAATGGAAGAGACATCTTCTGGTTTTCCGGTCTTTTTGCAGATATCGATGGCCCGGTTATAGTGATAGACTGCCGAATCGTACATACCTAGCTTCCGGTAGCATACTCCAATGGATGATTCCAGCACTCCTTCCAGGTCGTAGTTCCTTTCTTTCAGTTGGGGGGCATGGGCAGCTACGGTTTTAAAGCCTTCTTTGGCCCGTTCTACTTCACCTTCCATTAAAAAGTGGTTGGCTAGTGCGTTGAGAAGATGTAGGTAGACTTCTTCTTGAAAATTAGGCTGTTCATAGAGTGAAAGTCCTTTTTGTATGTAACGGAAGGAAGAGTCTGCATCGATGGTTTCATATTCCACACAAAGGTTCTGATACAGTTCAAGAAGTTTGTCTCTGGAAGCCTTCTGTCTTTCCGCACGCTGTATTTCCTGTTTCAGGCTATCGATAACAGAAGGTTCAGCTTGTATGGAGATAAGCGCAGCGGTTGTCAGTAGGAAAATAAGTGTGAGGATGTGTTTTTTCATGGTCATTAGTTTGGTGATTTCACAAGGTAATTGTTTTTTGTGGAGAATACAAATCTCTTTAGGAAAAAAACCTTGTCGGAATCAAGAAAAGGATGGGGGAAAACAAAAACTCCCGGTTTTTAAGGTTTAGAACTGGCCGAAACGTTCCAATATCTCTTTTTTGTGTTTTTGTGAGACTTGCAGTTCAGTTACGTGGTGGAAAGGAGTACACATGATGCAGTGGTTTTTTTGTATCATGTACAGGTAGTGCAGGTTGATGATGTACGACTGATGAATCTGGATGAATTTTTCATCGTATGCACACAGGTTTTCAGCTCGGAGGTTACCCTTTAGCCGAAGAAAAGAGCCGTCGGTCAATGCTATTTCCCAGCTCTTTTTGGCAGAGATGTACCGGAAATAACCGATATCGGACGCATGTAGCACGCGCAGGTGCCCCATGAAGGTACGGATGAGCAAGGGTTTGCCGAGTTTGATATCCAGAATTCTCCGCAAACGTTCCAAGGCTATCCTGTATCGTTGAATATCAGTCAGGTCCATAATCTTTCTATTTGTTTGCTTTTTTCCTGCTTACGCGAAGAAGTGCCTTTTATGTAATGTGATAAGAAGTTGTTCTTTGTCAAATATAGCTTGTCCCGAAAAGATGGAAAACACGGAAAACCGTGATTTCTAAAGGATTTTATGTTTCCCAGAAGGGATAGTGTATTGGAAAGAACCGTCTATTTACTTGTGTAACAGTAACTGGCAACAAATAGGAAGGAAGGCTTCATGGCATTCCTTTTTGGATAGCTGAAGGTAGTGGAGGTCTGGAGAGAGTGGCCCTTATCCGGCCCAGTTTTCCCGGTCCAGGTTCCGGTAACTGATGGCCTCGGCCAGGTGTTCCGGGCGGATGTCTGTACTGTTTTCCAGATCGGCAATGGTACGGGAAACCTTCAGGATACGGTCGTATGCACGGGCTGAAAGGTTCAGACGGTGCATGGCATGTCGCAGGAGTTCCAGACCGGCGGCGTCGGGTTGTGCGTAACGATGCAGCAGGCTTGGCGTCATTTGGGCATTACTGTAGATTCCGGCTTGTCCGGCAAAGCGCTGAGCCTGTATCTGTCGTGCTTGGATGACACGTTCACGGATGCTTGCACTGCTTTCTCCCGGGGTACTTTTGGATATCTCCTCAAAAGGTACGGGAACAATCTCCACTTGAATGTCGATACGGTCGAGCAGAGGGCCGGAAATCTTGTTCAGGTAACGCTGTACCTGTCCCGGATGACAGACACAATGGCGGGTGGGATGGTTGTAGTAGCCGCACGGACACGGGTTCATAGATGCAATCAACTGGAAGTTGGCTGGATACTCCAAGGTATATTTGGCCCGTGAAATGGTGATTCGATGGTCTTCAAGTGGTTGTCGGAGTACTTCCAGCACGTTCCGGCTGAATTCAGGGAGTTCATCCAAAAACAGTACGCCGTTGTGTGCCAGACTGATTTCTCCAGGTTGTGGACTGGCTCCTCCGCCTACCATGGCTACTTGTGAGATGGTGTGATGCGGGCTGCGGAACGGACGGATGGCGATGAGTGAGGTATTTTTACCTAACTTCCCGGCTACGGAATGTATCTTGGTCGTTTCCAAGCTTTCGCCTAAGGAAAGGGGCGGAAGGATACTGGGGAGGCGCTTGGCCATCATGGACTTTCCACTTCCCGGCGCACCGATGAGCAGTACGTTGTGTCCGCCTGCGGCAGCCACTTCCAGTGCGCGTTTCACGTTCTCCTGTCCTCTGACTTCTGAAAAATCAAATGGAAACGTGCACTGGTGTTTATAGAATTCTTCACGTGTGTTGACAAGTGTCGGCTGAAGGGTACCAGTACCGTTCAGGAAATCAATAACCTCCGTGATTCGTTCAGCTCCATACACAGCCAGGCGGTTTACTACAGCTGCTTCATACGCATTCTGTTTGGGGAGAATCAATCCCTTGAATCCTTGCTGGCGGGCTGCAATGGCGATGGGAAGTGCTCCTTTAATCGGTTGCAAGCTTCCGTCCAGACTTAGCTCTCCGATGATGAGGTAGTCGGCCAGTCGGGCTGCTGATACTGTTTCGCTGGCAGCCAGGATTCCGATAGCCAGTGGAAGATCGTAGGAGGCGCCTTCTTTCCGGATGTCGGCTGGAGCCATATTTACCACAATCTGACGTGTCGGAAACTTGTATCCGTTTACCTGTAAGGCCGAGACAATACGTTCGTGGCTTTCTTTTACGGCCGAATCAGGCAGTCCCACTAAATAGAATTTTATGCCACGTGAGCAGTTGACCTCGATGGTCACAATGGTGGCGTCGATGCCTTGTACAGCGGCGCCAAAAAGTTTTACTAGCATTTAAGGTTATGTTAAGGTGAGGTTATTTTTGTTTTGAGTCGTTTGCCGTCAATGCTTTTATCCGGCTTGCGAGGGTCATTTCATTCAAGTTACGGTCTACTATTTTCCGGTTCTGGTCAATCAGAATATTGGAAGGAAGTGCCTGTATGTTCTGTTGTTTCAGAATCTGTGCATTCCATCCTTTCCCGTCGCATAGTTCTATCCATTGCTCCGTATCTTCCTTGCACAGTCTTTGCCATTCCTTCTTGTCGTAGTCTAATGAGAAATTGACAATTCTGAATTTCTCTTTGGGCGATTTCTGGATGAGGCTGTATAGAGAGTCTCGGGTACTGATACTTTCCCTGTCCCAGCTTGCCCAGAAATTGACAAGGGTATAAGGACGTGCATTGTTGCTCCATGAAAGGTATTCTCCGTTTCTTTTCTTGACAGAGATGTAGCTTAGGTAATCTGATGAATTGTTTATTGTCTTTTCTTTTTCCGGAAGTAATTTCAGGATGCTTGTCACCACCCGGCTGTCTTTTATTTTTCCGGTGAGTGGCTCCAGTAATTTATTGATAAGGGCGATGTCCGGATGCGCTGTCTGTGCGAATACTTCATTCAGAATGTATGCTGAAGCATACGATTGCGGATGGTTTTGGATGAAAGTTTCTGCTTGCTTGCGTATCTGGACCGGATCATTCAGCGAAAGAATGCTGTTTCTGAATTCCTGGTATTCATCATTGGGCCCGTCGCCTTTGATTTCCGGATGCTGGAAGCTGCCTTTTACGGTTACCTTCCATCCTTTGTCGGCAAAAATCGGAAAAGCTTCTCCCGAATCGTTTACCAGCCGGAAAAGGTTCAGGGTGTCAAGGGTAAAACTGTAGGTGAACTTTCCATTTCTCGGATAAATGGTGTCGAGTTTGGCTTCGGGGTCGTCGTATACCACCAGAATCATATCGGAAGTCAGTCCCTCCATTTCTCCTTTAAGTTCGAACTCATAGCTTTGCTTACATGAATCGAGACAGAATAAAAGGTATATGCACAGGAGGATTGGGTATAGTTTTTTCATATACAATGTTTCGTTTCCGCGAAAATACATATTTTCATCTTATAATCTTTCATCTTTTTCGGATTCTTTCCCTGAAGGGCATAAAAAAACCGGAACCACGCAATGTGATTCCGGTTTTCAGGAAGTAACTTATTGGATTACTTTATTTCGTTTGCATATTTTGCAAATTCGCGGTCGTTCTGAGCTTTAGCAGCCAGAGTAGCATCCAACTGTTTTACTTTGTCCATGCTGCTCTTAACCAAGTCAGCGTTGTTTGTTCTAGCACCTACGATAGCCATCAAGTAGCTTGTGTAAGCGTCCGGATTCTTCACTGCAGACAAAGTAGATTTAGCTTTGTTGTAGTCCTTAGCCAAGATCTGAGCCAAAGCAGCAGAGTTGGTCTTTGTGTCACCGAATGCCTGTACGGCGCGGTCGTACTGACCTTGTTTGATGTACAAGTTACCCAGAGCTTCGTTAGCTGTGTTAGCACCAGTTGATTTGCTCAAGTAAGTTTCAGCGTTAGCTACATTACCCTTAGTCAATTCAATCAAACCGAGGTTCGTGTTAGCTTCAGCAGAGTTGGCGTTCTTGCTGGCAGCCTGTTTGAAGTAGTTTTCAGCAGCAGCCAAGTCACCGTTTGCATAAGCCATCATACCCAAGTTGTTGTAAGCACGGAAATCGGTCGGATACAATTCAACAGCTTTCTTATAGATTGCTTCTTTACGAGCGTTGTCGTTAGTCAGTGTAGCAGCATACAGCAATTCATCGTTGCTCAATACTTTTGCATCAGTATCAAATGCAGCGTTGATTTCTTCATCGCTACGTCCGATTACATCGTAGTTAGCAGTCAAGCGAGCACGACGCAACTGCGGCAGGATTTCGTCAGCCAAAGTTTTGTAAACTGAAGAAATGTTCTTGATTTCAGTTTCACGCTGTTCAGGATCGCTGTACATAGAAAGCACACGCAAGATCAGGTCTTTATCCTGGATGTTTGATTTAGAAACCAGTTCCTGGAAACCATCCCAGTCCTGAGCAGTATATTTCGTATCTACTTCTGTTTCAATCTTACCTTTCTTCAACTGCTGGTTCATATACTTTTCAGTATTGTTCTGACGGTTTTCAGCCAGTGTAGTGTTCAGTTTCACACCACCATCAGGTGAAGCGTAAGCAGAAATTTCGATGTTGTTCAGTTTATAGTTCTTTGTATCACCGGCAACAGCAACCACTTGTTTGTGGAAAGCTTTCAGGCTGTCTGACTTCAGTTCGCTTGCACGGAGGTTAGCTTGCTGAATCAAGAACATGATCTGAGCTTCTTTAGCTTGCTTGATTACACGCTGGAAAGCATCTGGAGCGTATGCAGCGTTAGCTGAGTTTACAGTCGGCAGTTCTGAAGTAGCGATTACACCATCAGCAATCTTTACAGAAGGAATAGTGTATTCTTTTTTACCTTTCTTAATCTTGAAATCCAGATAAAGTTCAGATTTAGCCATTTCAGGAACATAGTCGAAAGAGGCTTTCATTGTGTAAGTACCACCAGCTTTGTAAGAGATAGTCTGGTCGTTACCTTGTACTTTTTCACCCTGGAATGTTGCAGGCTGACCTTTGGCTTCTCCGCCTTCCCATCTCAAAACCGGAGTAACTTCAACTGTGGCGTTTTTCTTGAAGTATTTTTCCGGGAATTTTCCTGTAATAGTTACAGGCACTTTACCACCTACTGCTTCCAATACTTCAGGGTTGGTTGTGAAGTAGTCAGGAGACAATTCGCCCATCTTGCTACATGAAGAGAAAGCAAGGACTAACAATGCCACTAACGGCAAATACAACTTCTTAATCATGATGTTTAATATTTAGTTTGTATAAATGAATAATCTTGTTTGATTATTTGGGGCAAAGATAAGAAAAACTCCATTATTTGTTAATTATTATCTGTTTTTTTGTTTGTCTCTCTGTAAAAAAAGCTTAAAAGAGAGTGCTTTTATCCGTTTTTGTGCAGGTTGTGCGGATGGTGTTCCAGAATTTCCTGACGCAAGCGGCTGCGGTCGAGGTGTGTGTAGATTTCTGTCGTGCCGATGCTTTCATGTCCGAGCATACATTGTATGGCACGCAGGTTGGCACCTCCTTCGAGTAAGTGAGTGGCAAATGAGTGGCGGAAGGTGTGTGGACTGATGCTTTTTTTCAGCCCGATTTGCTCAGCCAGCTCCTTGATGATATGGAAAACCATGATGCGTGAAATGTTTTTCCCAAAGCGGCTGATGAACACGAAATCCTCGTACCCGGGTTTGATCAGTCCTTGGCTTCGATCGGCAAAGTACAGTTGCAGTTCGTGGATGGCGCGTGAGGAAATCGGAACCAGCCGTTGCTTGCTGCCTTTTCCTTCTACCCGGATGAATTTTTCTTTCAGGTACAAGTCTGATAGTCTGAGGTTGCACAGCTCTGAAACACGCAGCCCGCAGCTGTAGAGCGTTTCCAGAATGGCCCGGTTCCGCTGGCCTTCGCGTGAAGTGCGGTCGATGACCCCGATCAGGCTGTCAATCTCTTCCACACTCAGTACGTCGGGCAGATGCCGGCCAATCTGGGGTGATTCCAATAGTTCGGAAGGGTCTTGTGCAAGGTATCCCTCGAGTACCAGAAAACGGAAAAAAGAACGTATCCCCGACAGAATACGGGCCTGGGACCGGGAATGAATGCCGATGTCGTGAAGCCCGGCTGAGAAGGTCTCCAGATTCTCCAGCGTGACATCTGTGAGGTCGATTTCTTCCAGTTCCAGATAAGCGAACAGCTTGTCCAAATCCGTAAGATAGGCTTCTACTGTATTGCGGGAAAGAGATTTTTCGAGCTTCAGGTATTGCTTATACTTTATTATTATATTTTTTTTATCGGCCTTTTTCATTTCTTTTTCGTATCTTTGTGCCAAATTCTTCTACAAAAGTATTAAAAGTTCAGCAGAAGTATACAGATGAGAATACAAATAATTAATGGCCCGAACATTAATCTGTTAGGCAAACGAGAGCCTTCTATTTATGGTGCCGAATCTTTTGAGAGCTATCTGGAGAAATTGAAAGAATGGTATCCATCGGTTGAATTTGCGTATTATCAATCGAATGTGGAAGGGGAGCTGATTAATAAAATTCATGAAGTCGGATTTTCATACGACGGCATCGTGCTGAATGCGGGTGCTTACACGCACACTTCCATTGCCTTGCAGGATGCCATACGTGCAGTGACGTCTCCTGTCGTGGAGATTCATATATCCAATGTGCACAAGCGGGAAGAGTTTCGCCATAAATCCATGATTTCGTGTGCCTGTGTAGGCGTAATTTGTGGATTCGGTCTGAATTCCTATCGTCTGGCCGTGGAATCTTTTTTAGTAGACAACAACAAATTATAGTATATATGATGCTTAAACAAACAAAAATCGTTGCGTCCATTTCGGATTTGCGCTGCGAAGTAGATTTTATCAGAGACCTTTTTAATGCAGGTATGAACGTGGTACGTATGAATACTGCACATGCCAGCCGTGAAGGTTTTGAAAAGTTGATTAACAATGTGCGTACCGTTTCCAACCGCATCGGTATCCTGATGGATACAAAAGGCCCGGAAGTACGTACTACGGCCAGTGCAGAAGGCCCGATTGATTTCAAAACAGGTGAAAAAGTGCGTATTGTAGGCAATCCGGATCAGGAAACTACTCATGAATGTATTTCGGTAACTTATCCGGGATTTGTGCACGACCTGTCTGTAGGTGCTGATGTGCTGATGGACGACGGCGAACTGGAACTGAAGGTCATCGACAAGAACGAAGATACGCTTTTCTGTG
Organism: Phocaeicola fibrisolvens; assembly: GCF_025567125.1. Classification (NCBI taxonomy): domain Bacteria; kingdom Pseudomonadati; phylum Bacteroidota; class Bacteroidia; order Bacteroidales; family Bacteroidaceae; genus Phocaeicola; species Phocaeicola fibrisolvens. The sequence continues at coordinate 168,783 of NZ_JAOQJI010000004.1, forward strand.
AAGTCTGCAACGACGCGACTTTGGGAAGCCGCAAGAGTGTGAATGTGCCGGGCGTGCGCATCAACCTGCCTTCTCTGACAGAAAAAGACCGCAACAATATCCTTTATGCCATCGAAAAGGACATTGATTTCATTGCTCACTCTTTCGTGCGCAACCGTCAGGATGTATTGGACATCCGTGAGATTCTGGATGCACACCACAGCGACATCAAGATTATCGCCAAGATTGAGAATCAGGAAGGTGTGGACAACATCGACGAAATCGTGGAAGTGGCCGACGGTGTGATGGTAGCCCGTGGTGACCTGGGTATCGAAGTGCCGCAGGAACGCATTCCAGGTATCCAGCGTATCTTGATCAAGAAATGTATCCTGGCAAAGAAGCCGGTTATCGTGGCTACGCAGATGTTGCACACCATGATCAACAACCCGCGTCCGACTCGTGCCGAGGTAACCGATATCGCCAATGCCATCTACTACCGTACCGATGCCCTGATGCTGAGTGGTGAAACGGCTTACGGTAAGTATCCGGTAGAAGCGGTGAAGACCATGGCGAAGATTGCGGCTCAGGCAGAAAAAGATAAGATGGAAGAAAACGATATTCCAATTCCTTTGACTCCGGCCAATACCGATGTGACCAGCTTCCTGGCTAAGCAGGCGGTACGTGCTACGAACCTGATGCCGATTCGTGCCATCATCACCGACAGCTTCAGCGGTCTGACTGCCCGCAACCTGGCTGCCTTCCGTGGCAAATATCCGGTGCTGGCTATCTGCTACAAGGAAAAGACCATGCGTCACCTGGCGCTTTCATACGGTGTGGAAGCAATTTATATGCCGGAAAAGGCCAACGGACAGGAGTACTACTTCACTGCACTGCGCAAGCTGATTAACGACGGTGTGCTGGCCGAAAATGAAATGGTGGCTTACTTGAGCGGTGGTAAACAAGGAACTCATACTTCCTTCTTGGAAATCAATCAGGTGGGCGACGTGCTGAAAAGCGAAGAAGAATACGTGTTGCCCAACCGTAACCGTTACTTGTAATCATGAAAGAGACAGACGCGCTCGATGAATACATTCTTCAGCATATCGACGAAGAAAGTGACTACCTGAAAGCGCTGTACCGGGCGACGCACGTGAAACTCCTGCGTCCCCGTATGGCTTCGGGTCACTTGCAGGGAAGAATGCTGAAGATGTTCGTGCAGATGATACGTCCGAAACAGGTGCTTGAGATAGGTACTTACAGCGGATATTCTGCACTTTGTCTGGCAGAAGGTCTGGAAGAGGGAGCCATGCTCCACACTTTCGAGATCAACGACGAGCAGGAAGACTTCACCCGTCCATGGCTGGAAAATTCTCCGTATGCCGATAAAATCCGGTTTTACATTGGAGATGCCCTGCAGATAGTACCCGGTATGGACATCGTGTTCGATTTGGCCTTTGTCGACGGGAACAAGCGTTTCTATGTGGAATACTACGAGATGATTCTGCAGAAGATGCATTCCGGCGGCTATATCATAGCCGACAACACCTTGTGGGACGGGCATGTGCTCGAGGAACCGCATCACACGGACACGCAGACCATCGGTATCAAGAAGTTCAACGACCTGGTGGCTGCCGATACACGGGTGGAGAAAGTTATCCTGCCTTTGCGCGACGGTCTGACTATCATACGTAAAAAATAAAAGAGGTAATATGGAAACAACCAGACAAAACAAGATTGCCCGCCTTATTCAGAAGGAACTGAGCGAAATTTTCCTTTTGCAGACCAAATCCATGCCGGGAGTGCTGGTTTCGGTCAGCATTGTCCGCATCAGTCCCGATATGAGTTATGCGCGTGCATATTTGAGCGTCTTCCCTTCGGAGAGAAGTGAAGAAATCGTGAAGAACATCAATGCCAACATGAAGTCCATCCGCTTTGAGCTGGGCAACCGCGTACGTCATCAGCTGCGTATCATTCCGGAACTGAAGTTCTTTGTAGACGATTCGCTGGATTACGCGGAGAAGATTGACGAATTGTTGAAGAAATAAGTACATGTGAAATTCTGGTAAACACTCACAGAAGAAGAGGACGACAGTGCCTGGTGCTTCTGTGGGTTTTTATTTTATGTAATAGTATATATTAATAAGGTATAGCGGTGAATTTCCCTTTTTACATAGCCCGGCGATATTTGTTTTCCAAGAAGTCACACAATGCCATCAATGTGATTTCCGGTATTTCGGTGTGCGGAGTGGCGCTTGCCACCCTGGCCTTGGTATGTACCTTGTCCGTGTTCAACGGTTTTCAGGACCTGGTGTCAAACCTGTTTACGGCTTTCGATCCGGAACTTAAAATTATTCCGTCCGCTGGGAAAGTCTTCGACGGACAGGACAAGTCTATCGTGGCTGTCCGGAAAATGTCCGAAGTGGCCCTGGTATGTGAATCGTTGGAAGACAATGCCTTGGTGCAGTATCAGGGGCGGCAGGCCATGGCCGTGGTTAAGGGCGTGGAAGACAATTTCACCGAATTGACCCCGATTGACACCATCCTTTTTGGGAAGGGAGACCTGTTGCTGCACGATGAAGTGGTGGATTATGCCATTCCCGGCGTGCAGTTGCTGGCCAATCTGGGTACCGGTATCCGCTTTCTCGATCCGCTCGAGGTGTATGCTCCCAAGCGTGGAGCGAAGGTGAACATGGCCAATCCGTCTACGTCTTTTACTGGAGGGAACCTGTTTTCTTCTGGACTGGTGTTTGCCGTGAACCAGGAGAAATATGACGGGTCTTATATCATTACCTCCCTGCAGTTTGCCCGCAAGCTGTTTCAGTACACCACCGAAGTCAGTGCCGTCAACCTGAAGCTGAAACCGGGTACCGATGTGGATGCCTTCAAACGTAAGCTGGAAGCACAGTTGGGAGAGCGTTTCCGTGTGCTCGACCGTTATGAGCAGCAGGCCGACACGTTCCGTATCATGAAAATCGAGAAATTCATCTCCTACCTTTTTCTGACCTTTATCCTGATGATAGCCTGTTTCAATGTCATCGGCTCCCTGTCCATGCTCATCATCGACAAGCGTGACGATGTGACTACTCTGCGCAATTTGGGAGCCAACGACCGGCAGATTGTGCGTATCTTCCTCTTCGAGGGGCGACTGATTTCGTTCATCGGAGCCGTGGCCGGTATTGTGTTGGGGGTATTACTCTGTTGGTTGCAACAGACCTTCGGACTGATTTCACTGGGAGCTTCCGGCAGTTTCATTGTCGATGCCTATCCGGTCAGCGTACACTGGGAAGATGTCGTGTTGATTTTCTTTACCGTTCTGGCAGTAGGTTTTCTTTCTGTGTGGTATCCGGTACGCTATTTGAGTCGCCGGTTACTGGCGAAATAAATAGTCCGTTGGGAGTCATATAGGCTTTGCAGGGTACTTTTCCCTTGTGTATCCTGTTGCTTTCCCTTCACCCATTCGCTCAAATTGTTTCAAATGTTTGCTGTAATCTATTTATTTTCAATTGCTTATCTTTTGTGTGCTCCATTATTATCTATCGCTTCTTTTTCGGTTTTATATTTGTTACGGTATAAGTCATATGTTCTATCTCCATAGACTGGAGAATTATAGGGAAGCATATATGAGTAATAAATAAAAGATAAGCATAAAGGCTGTGTGCCGGTCTGGATGAACCGATGTCACACAGCCTTTATGCTTGCATGATGAACAATTATACATCTTCAGGCATGGGAATGACAAGGATAGACTCACTGCACCGGATTCCGTAGAATACGTCACGAACCCGCCCCTGCTGGGGTATCAGAATACCCTTTTCTACCAAATCTTTTATATCGCGTGCTGCTGTATCTGGTGATACCTTTACACGTTTTGCCCAATTCTTAGCTGTCAGTTTGCCGGGATAACCGTCCAAATATAAATTCAAGACTTCGCGTTGTCGTTCGGACAGGACTGTTTCGGCATGGGTTTGCCAGAATATGGCCTTATTAAGAACCTTTGACAATGTCTCGTCGGATTGCTCGACGGAACGGAGCAGACAGTCAAGATACCAGATGATCCATTCAGTAATCTCGCAATCTCCCTTCTGTGTTTTCTCCAATATGTCGTAATACTGTTTTTTATCTTTGTTTATCTGATGGGAGATACTGAAGAAACGCATCTTTGAGTTTTCGGCTTGTGAAAGTGCCATATCAGCAATGGCTCGTCCGATTCGTCCGTTTCCGTCATCGAAAGGATGGATACAGACAAACCACAAATGGGCTATCGCTGATTTTACATAACCGTTATGTGCATCTGAATTGAACCAGTCCAGAAACCGATTCATTTCTTCGTTTATTCTTTCAGGAGCAGGCGCTACATAATGTACCTTTTCCCGACCGAACATTCCAGAAATAACTTTCATCTCTCCACTGCGGTATCGGGCTACATCTATTTTCGTTGGACCGCTCCATCCGGTAGGAAATAGGCAGTTGTGCCAGCCGAATAGTCTTTCATGGGTAAGCGGACTGTTGAAATTGACGGTTGCGTCAAGTGCCATTTCCACTACTCCGTCTATATATCGTGAAGATTCGGTCGGATTCGGTAGTTGTACTCCGAGTTTGCGGGCTACAGATGAACGTACCTGTTCATTGTTCAATTCCACTCCTTCAATTTCTGATGATGCAATGATGTCATGAGAGATGGATTCAACTACGGCAGACATCTTGTCATTAAAACCGATTACACTAAGACGTCCCATCAGATAACCGACAGCCTTGTTTACCTTGTTCAGTTTCTCACCGACAAGTTCCTTGTTCCACGAAAAGGAAGGCCATTCTTTATGTTCATGTATATACATAGGCATCACTGTTTTCTACAAATATACGGTTTTGCGGATAATTAACCGCAAAATTTGCGTCTTATTATCTGCATGAAACAGTGAGTTCGGCTTCGTCCATACGAATTCTGGCTCAACGTAAAAATCTGAGGAGTAAACCGTATAAAATCGTATCTTTGCAAACAACGAATCATCAGCAGCTATGGAAACAAACGGTTATCGCCTCCTTCTTCCTGAAGGAGCATTGGATTACTTTCTCATCTCAGATGTAAAGGAAAGCAGTACGGAAATAGTGATTTACCTGGAAGAGAAGAACGAAGTTCCCGGTGAATACTCAAACATGAGAGTGGAAAGCAAGGGATTTTATGATCCGGTAGTGATTCAGGATTTCCCGGTCCGTGGCAAGAAACTTTTTCTGAACATCCGCCGTCGCAGATGGATTGTGAAGGAGGATGGACACTATGTAAGCCGCAACTGGAAACTGGTCGCAGAAGGCTGCCGTATGACGCATGAATTTGCGTCTTTTTTAAAAGAACTATATTGATACTCTTCCGGTAAGCTGTAAGCTCCTAGGGTTTCTCTTCGGCGTGGACGGTGAGCTTCTTGAGCGTCAGTACCGCAACCATCTGAGCGGTTACATGAACTGGAATCAGCTATCCCATGCGGAAGAATGGATACTTTTCGAGAAGAACATCGGTCCGTATGTGGGCATTGATGAGGTCAGCCTTTCACAAGGTGAGCTCTATACCATTCTGATAAACAAGGAGAGAAAAGGACGTTCAGGAAGTGTCATTGCAATCATAAAGGGCACCGATGTCCGGACTGTCACTTCCGTCCTGCTGAAGCTTTCCAGACGCAGACGCTTCCAGGTCAGGGAGATAACCCTCGACATGGCCCCGAACATGGAGCAGACGGCACGTATCTGCTTCCCTGCCGCACGCCGTGTGACGGACCGTTTCCACGTGCAGAAGCTGGCTTATGAGGCAGTCCAGGAAATGAGAGTGAAGGCTCGCTGGGAAGCCCTGGATGAGGAGTCCATACAGATGGCACATGCCAGGGCATGCGGGAAAATCTATCATGCTCCCCTATTCGAGAACGGGGATTCAAGGAAGCAGCTGCTGGCAAGAAGCATCTATCTTCTCTATAAGAAAGAGTCCTTATGGACCGAGTCACAGCGTGCGCGTGCCGAAATCCTCTTCAGAGAATATCCCGATATAAAGAAAGCATACTATCTTTCAATGAGACTCGGACTGATATATCACCAGTGCAAGCATAAGGATACCGCATTGACAAG